>JAFMDF010000477.1 GCA_017857395.1 Bacteroidota bacterium
CAAAGAACTATGCTTTTTAAAAAGATGTGGGGTGTCGTTAGACTTTGAAAGTATCGCCCTCTTTTAATGCCTTAATTCAACTTCGCTCGTTCTCCCAATACCGCCTTGATAATCTGTTCCAATGCTTTAGGTACTTACTCCAATGCTAGTTCTCTAATTTTAAAATACTTGAAATCTCTTTTGTTCTTTTGGTCGTAATTAATCCATAAATCCTATCTACAATTAATTGCACCTGATCGGGGATTTCATACATTAAGGAAGCAGAAGAAATACCATCAATACCTGCTAAATATTCCTCACCACTCCCTGAAGTAGAGACCACAATAAGTTTTGCTCTATCTTCGACTTTGGCTACAAAATCAGTAACAGGTTGAGGAGGTACGCCTATTTCCCAAGTATGTAAAATAACCATAGCGTCCCAATCTGATATCGTTTCTTTTCCCAATCCCATAACATCAATTATTTTTATATAAATGGAATCATAATAAAAGGAAGAAATGACATCTGCTACAATCTTATTTTTATAATCACTTCCTTGTGTGGCAATTAAAATCCGATTGTCCAGACTGACATCATTGATTTCAAAAGGAGCGACTTTGTCCATTCCATATCGTTGGGTGTACCACACGGTAAAGATGAAAAAGAGAGCTAAGCCTGCTAAGACACCATTTAATATTTTTCTTTTAGTACTCATTTTTTTGGTTTGTAAAACGGGTTGTTAATCCGTAAAATGAAAATATAGGCGGATTATTAATCCGTTTTACGATAACCTCCCAATCGCACAACTCATATAAGATTTCGCTTTTTGAAAAGTGGTGCTTGTTCCTTCTTCGGGATAACCTAATTTTTCTAATTTTTTTAGAAACATACTTCTAGGTATTTGCCCTTCATGGTCTATAAATATGGTGTTGGTTTCCTCAATTACGTCAACACTCAACACCCCAATAATTTGATTTAATGCCTTTTTAATGCTGTTGGCACAACCAGTACATTTAAGATTATCAATAACAATTTTTTCGGTTTTCATAATAATGAAATTTAAAGAAGGTGGGGGAAACCCCAACTTCTGTAATCGCTTAATAATATTTTTTAACCTAAATTCTGCTGCAAGTTCTATTAATTCATATAAATGGGGATTGATAAAAATCAGTCAATGCTTTGATTTTTATCACCCATTCTAATTGTTTTTTACTGAAATTTTGAGTTGTCAAATAATTAATGCTATTCACATTTAGTTGATTTTAAATAATTTAGGTGGATTCACCAAATCTTTCAATCTCAATTAGGACATTCTTAACAAAAAACAAAAACAATGAAGCCCCTTCAATTAATGATTACCTGTCTGATGCTTTGCCCTTCTTTTATATTGCAAGCATCCCAAATTAAAGGTGGAGAAGAAATCACCATTACCGAACCAACAACTGGCAACCTCTATATTGCAGGAGAAGACCTCACGATTAATGCTAAAATTAATGGGGACTTGGTCGCTGCTGGTGGCAAAATTATCGTCAATGACAGTCTGATGGATGATGCCCTGTTGGCAGCTGGAGAAATCAAAATAAGTGGAGTCGCCAAAGACGATATTCGGCTAGCTGCTGGAAAAGTTATTATTAAAAACAATGTCCACGGAGATTTAGTCATTGGCGGTGGAGACATTGAAATAACCGATGAAGTCACTATTTTCGGCGATTTAATTGTTGGAGGAGGAAGCGTCAAATTTTCAGGACTTGTCAAAGGAATCACCAAAATCTATGGTGGAGAAATTGAATTTAAAGGTATTGCAACTCAAGAAATTGAAATGAAAGGGGGCAATATTGACATTAGCGGAGAGTTTTGGGAGAAATCTTCTATCGCTGCCAATAGATTGATGGTACACAGTTTAGCAAAAATTAAAGAAGATATTACCTATTATTCAGAAGAAGGAGAAGTCGATTTTGGAAACGTTCTACAAAACGGAGCATCCGCTACTTTCGCCTCTGATTTAAAACCTGCTTTTGGAAAATTTGATAAAGCTACTTTCCGAAAAGGATTATTGGGCATGGCAGTCATTCGATTTTTGTCAGTCGCCTTATTAATTAGCCTGACTATCCTCCTTTTTTATCGTTTTTTTGAACGGACTCCGGATTATTTAGCCGCAAATTATTTGAATAATGTGGGCATTGGCTTTTTATATGTGATAGCAGTTCCTGTCCTTGCAATCTTTTCCCTTGTGAGTGTTATTGGGATGCCAGTCGGTATTATCCTTGCAGTCCTTTATTTATTTACACTGGCTTTAGGGCATGTATTCGCTGCGGTTATGGGTGCTTATTGGTATGAGGATATGCAGCAAAAAAATTGGTCAAAAGGAAAGCTCATCTTAGTGGCCATTGGGATTTGGGCAGTATTAAAGATTGTGGGATTTTTGCCAGTTGTCGGTTGGCTCGTTGCTATTTTAGTAGCTTTCTTGGGCTTTGGCACTATGTATCAAACCATTCGGAATAAACCAGAAGTGGCGGATATTGTCGAAGGATAAAGCGGCACAAACGATTGATAAACATCACTCCTTAGGGGTGACAATTATCACCAAGCCAAGAAATCGAATACAGTAGTTTTGTATCAGAAGCACAAAGTAAAACGTGCGTTAACAAGCATTATTTAATAAAAAAATTAAAAATCATGGCACTTCAACAAGTTTTAATAGATGTTGGAAAAGAAAAAGTTAACCAGCTAAAATCCTTTTTGGATGACCTAGAAGTTCAAATGGCTTTAGGTAAAATGGAAGCCAAAGATGCTTTCGAGTCTGAAAAGAAAAACTTAAATAAATTTATCCAAAAAGAAAAGGCAGCTATCCAAAATGTAGCAGCAATTGGAGAAGAGCATCGTAATGATTTACGCCTAAAATTCGAAAAATTAGAAGGTGTTCTAAGTCGGCCTTTTGCTACTGGAAAAAGAAAATTTGACAAAGATAAAAAAGAGGCTTTAACAGCTATCTACGAAGTAGAGGCGATTATGAAAGAAGCTTATGGTGATGTCAATTATACCATTCAGCAAGAATTAAACAGTTTTAAAGCCAAATTAGATACGTATCGAGTACAATTAGCTTTAGGAACTTATGAAGATGAGGCGGCCCTCAAAACTCGCAAAGCTGCATTAAAAGAAACGATTGGTAACATTAGAGAAAAATTAGCCAAAGACACGGAAAGTGGTAGTCGAGTAGAAACCTTTTTTGATGAAATAGGGGAGTCTTTTGACCACATGAAAAAAGCATTTTCTGATTTATTCGCTTAAATAGGCGAATATATATCAATACTTTAAATCTATTCTCATAACAATTTGTAGGATATATCTAAACTGAAGTGTTGGGAGAGTAAACCTACTTTTTCAACACTTCCTTTTTTCTGCCTACGGCTAATTACAAAACTACTTTCTGAACTATGGCTGCCTCCTTAGAAAAAAAAGCATCAACCACTCTTCTAAGCCGATACCAACAGGTCATCATGGTACTCATTAAGTACGGTTTTGAGGATATTTTAGCCCATCCACCCTTGAGTCGTTTAGTGCCTTCCTCGGAGAAACTAGTCCCTTTTAGAGATGGCAAACCCGTTTTTGCTTATACTCGTTACGAACGAGTCCGTATGGTCTGTGAAGAGTTAGGTACCACCTTTATCAAATTTGCTCAGATTGCTGCTAATCGACCTGATGTATTACCCGAGGAATTAATAGAAGAATTAACGACTTTTCATAGCAATGCGCCTATGGTGCCTGCTACCAAAATAAAAGCAACCCTCAAAGAGGAGTTTAGATATCCATTAGAACAAGTTTTTGAAACCATTGATTATGAGCCAATTGCCTCGGCATCTATGGCACAAGTCCATCGGGCAACACTAATTGGCGGAAAAGAAGTTGTACTAAAAATACAACGTCCTGGCATTGCTGAAACGATTGAACAAGACATTCAAATTTTAACCAAGTTGGCGCAAATTATAGAAAATAATTTTCCAAATTTAGCCGCTTATCAGCCAAAGGAATTGGTTAAAATGTTTGAAAAAAGTATTCGGAAAGAATTGCGGTTTACCCTTGAATTAGCCAATACCCAACGTTTTGAGCATCAATTTAGAGGCAATGACAAAATCTATGTCCCAACAGTTTATCCCGAATTTTCGACGGATAAGGTTATCGTCATGGAATACATTGATGGATTAAAAATTACGAATAAGGAGAAGTTAGCAGAAATTGGTTTAACTGGAAAAGACCTCGCTTTAAAAGGCATCAATCTCTATTTTGAACAGGTGTTTGTTCATGGTTTTTTTCATGCAGACCCACATCCTGGTAATATTTTTATCATGCCCAATAAAAAAGTCTGTTTTATAGATTTTGGGATGATGGGTATTATTTTGGACAAAGACAAAGAGCTTTTAGCCGACCTTTTATTGTCCATTCACACTAGAGATGTAGAAGGATTTAAAAAGGCACTATTAAAATTTGCTTACGAAGAAACGGGTATCAATGAAAAAGACCTAGAGTATGACATCATCGAATTTTTTGCCGAATATCCTAGCACTACTTTAGAAGAAATTGATAGTAATGAAGTCATTGCCGCTATGAATTCCCTCTTTTTTGAATATAAAATAAAAGTGCCTGCTAACCTGCTTTTATTGCTAAAAGCTTTGGTCATTATTGAAGGCGTAGGCTTGCAATTAGACCCGACTTATAATATCATTGAAAATATAGCCCCTTTTGCCGAAGGATTGTTCAAAGTCAAGTTTTCGCCCACTAAAATGAGCCAGCGTATGTTTAAAACGGCAACAGATTGGACGAAGTTAAGTCTGGGTTTACCCGAAGATTTGAAGGAGGTCATGGACAAAATAAAAAGAGGAAAATTACATATCGAATTTGAACATAAAGGCTTAGAGCAGTCCAATAAAATGCTAGAAGAAGCTTTTAATCGCATCAGTTTTACGATTTTATTATCGGCTATGGTGTTGGCTTCTTCGCTAGTTGTTTTGGCTGATATACCGCCTAAGATTTATGGAATGTCTGGGTTGGGGTTTGCAGGTTTTGTATTATCTATTCTATTAGCCTTTCGCTTGGCTTATTCTATTATAAAGCATGGAAAGTTTTGATAAAAACTATGCTAAATTTTCGAAAATTTGACATAGCTAAAATACTAATGATAACAAAAATGCATCAATCCCTGCACCGTCTCCTCCACATGCGTATCTACCACCGAGTTATCCACTCCATATTCCGTTGGGAAATAGGCATCTGCATCCCAATCATTCTCCCATTCTCGGTCATCAATTAGATAACGGTATTGGTAAGTCGCATCAATGGGTAATTCCGTTTCTGCTATAAATTCTCCGTTTTTAATTTCCATTGGAATTCCATTTTCAGCATCCCAATCATTAAAATCACCGACTACTTTTACATTGGTACCTTTAGTCGCTTTGGTTGGTAAATGAAAGACGACTTTACAGGTATTGGTTTTATTACAAAAATGCTTTTCTACACTCATGATACTATTTTTGTGTTGAATAATAGTGCAAATTACAGAGGAGAAGAATTAGGAATGGTGACTTTTGGCAGTTGAAGGTGGTGATTTTTTTACCGTAGTGCCTTATGTTTTAAATAAATTCCCCAATAATCTTCAACAAAGCCCCCTCCGTAGCAACCCCAGACTGTCGCCACTCTTGCTTTCCATTTTTATACAAAGCCAAAGTAGGTACGCTCCGTATCCCCAACTGACTAG
>JAFMDF010000111.1 GCA_017857395.1 Bacteroidota bacterium
GGGAGTAATTTTAGGGAGTCCTTTTTCTAATTCTGAATACCTAAATTCTCCATTACAGAGAAGAGAAATTATTTGCATTTTCCATCTTCCCGAAATGATTTCCAAAGTATCTTGAATCGCTTGTAATTCCTTTTTGTAATGTTCAATTATTTCCAAAGGAGGTTTATCTATTCTATAACTTTTAAACTCCGCAATCTTTTTTTTTAATTCATTATCCATGAGCAAATTTTGAACAAAGGTACACTATACTTTGATATAGTGCTATACATTATATAGTTTGTATTCAGTAGCTTTGCATTAAATCTAAAATTTCAATCAATATGGATAATCAAAATACTACAATAGCAATTATTGGCGCAACTGGTGCTACTGGAAAATTTGTTCTTCAAAATGCTTTACAACGCAATTTTAATATTAAAGTATTAGCTCGAACTCCACAAAAACTTGATAAGTATAAAGATAAAATCGAGATTATCAAAGGGAGTGTTTCTGATTTAGATACTGTGAAAAATTTAGTTGAGGGCTGTGATGTAGTTTTATCTTCTTTAGGAACTAATAAGAAGCCCAATTATATTGTTGAAAAAGGAGTTGAAGTCATTCTAAAAGCTATCCAATCTTCTAATTCTAAGCCTCGATTTATTCATATGTCTGCAGTTGGTTTAGGTGATTCTCTAATTCAATGCAGAAAATCTTGGCTTTGGACGTTTATTGTTAAAGTCACTTTTCCATTAATCGGTAGTGAAATTTTTGCTGATATGGAACGAGCTGAAAAATTAATTTCTCAAGCAAAAGATATAAAATCAGTCATTATGCGAGCTGCTATTTTGAATAATAAACCTGCTCGTGGATATATGGTTCGTAATTCAAATGAACCCGCTGGAAAAATGTTTATCAGTCGAGAAGATATTGCCAATTTCATGTTAGATTCTGTAACAGATACTTCTTTTGATGGAAAGGCAGTCTCTTTATTTTCTTCTTGATGGAGCACAACGGTTTGCATCTATTTTCGCCCGACCGCATAGGGAGTGGTGAAAATAGATGCGTTGTTCGCTTTTCGTCTTTTTATTTTTTTTCGAGCCTAATTTGTTAATTCTGTTTAATCGAAGTCATTCATTTTTCGGCTAGGAATCATTTTTCACGAAGACACTTTTTCTCCGTGTTTAATTAGTTTTTTTTTCTCTGAGCCTAATCTACTTCTGCTCTATCAAAAATATCATCTGTCAATTCGCTTAGTAGTTCTTCTTCTAAAGTCATTCTTAGAAAACCTATCTCTACCTCATGTACGTCGTCGTTTATTAGTCCTGTTTCTGTTTCTATATATATAGCTTTCAATCGCTCCTCAGACGATGATTCAAGGTAAGCAGTAATTATTTCTCGAATAGGTTCAATTAAATTATAATTAAAACACCCTTTATCTTTTATCTCATCTATAATTGTTAATTCAAGATTTTTTTTTGTTGAAGGAACAATTATTTTTCTTACTTCTTCTAACAGAATTTCTATGTCAATTATCATGATTTGAGTCCATTAATTTTTTATCTCAATTAGTTTTGCTTTTCTTCTTTTTTTAGATAAAAGCTATGCCTTGTTCGTTTCCAGGTTCTCTCCTTTGAATGCATATGATTTCATTAGCAATTTAGACTAAGAATTTTACGATTAAATACCAAATAAACAAAGTAATGGCAGAAACAAAACAAACATATTCGGCTGTTCTAATAACATTTGATTTTTTACCTGAATATCCAGACCAACGAACTATTATTGCAGATATTCCCATTGCCGCAATATAAATCCCAAAGATTATCTTGTATTTATATTCAATTACTTTTATCAGTCCAAATGCCATCGGAATTGAAATCAAAACATAAATTATCCATTTTTTAGCTTCCCTATCTTTTGATTTTACTGCCATCCTTATAGTATTGCTGTTTTTCTTTTTTTTGATGAAAGCGAACTTGTTCATACAAACGAACTCGTTCATATATTTCTAATCTAAAAAATGCAATAATCGTTACATTTATATAGACACAATATTTAATTCATTAATTATCAGTAATTTAAAATTGGTGAGTCGTTACATTTATATAGATTGAATTTATTTTCACCAGTTTTCCCTAAAACTACAAATAATATTACAAATTCAAATCATCCAATGGACTTTTTAATGCCTTTCGGAATTTATTGGAAATAGGAAACTAGCTTCCATTCATTTTTTACCAAATGGTAAAAGAATCCTTGAAAATTACCCTTTATTTTGTATTTCATTTTTCTTCCTAGTCTCAAAACAAACGAAATATGAAAAAAAAAGGATGTCTCATTTTTATTGGCGTACTACTTATTTTAATCATAGGTGGCTACTCTTATATACAACGTCGACTTACCCAACTAGCTCCTAGCCCAACCATTATAGCATCTCCGACCACTATTATTGGTTTCAACCATATAGGATTATCGGTAAAAGATTTGGATAAAATGCTTGACTTTTATCAAAACGCAACGAGTTTTGAATTAATCAGCAGAGAAAAAATTAGCGGCAATGCTGCGGCTAATAAATTATTTGGTAAGGAGAGTATCAGTTATGAAATAGCCACCTTAAAATCTCCTAATTTCTTGCTGGAATTAACGCAATTTAATAATCAACTGGATACGATTATTGAAAAAATGCCGCCTTATGGACCAGGGATGACGCATACTTGTTTTCAAACGGCTGAACCAAATTCAGGATATAGAAAATTTGCCAAAGCAGGCGCGGATATCATGAGTCGTGGAGATGAACCAATTGATTTAGGCGGTTATGGCGTTACTTATGCCTACGGTCATGACCCAGAGGGAAATATGATGGAATTAGAGCAAATGTCCAATTTTGTGATATGGTTAAAAATAGGTACAGACTTTTCGGATAAGCATAAAATGTGGATGACTCAGGTTGCACTTATGACGCCTAATATTGAAAAATTAACGGCCTTTTATCAAAAAGTATTAGAAATCGAACCTTATAGATTGAGTGAGATTGCTCCTAGTGAAATAGTCGCTAAAGTCATTGATTTGGAGGATGTATCTATGAAAGGCGCTTGGTTTATGTTGGACGGAAAAGAGAAAAAAATGGAATTATTTCAATATGGTGGCGCTCACCCTACGCCTAATACAATCTCTAAAAGAAAGCCTACGGATTTAGGCTATACCTACTCTTTTGAAGTGTTAGATATTCAAAAAGAATATGAGCGGTTAAAAGCAAAAGGTGTTGAGTTTTTGAGTGAGCCACAGCAATTAGGGAAATTCTGGATGGTTTATGCGAATGATATTGATGGCAATATTTTTTCTTTGCGTCAAGCGATTGACCCTAATTTTTCTGCACCGAATATTTGATAGGATTGTGTGATTGTACGGTTGTGTGATTGTATGTATAACATGTACTAACCATTGCACAATAAGCATGAATAACTAGAGCATCAGGTAAGAAATTGATAATTATCCGTGTCCCTTCACTAATCCGCGGTATTAATTTTTACCAGGGATTAGTGAAGGGACACGGATAGGAAACATTATGAGAGAGAATAGTAATTTTCATTATATCAATCTTTTATCTGACTACCTCATAGCGATACAATCACACAATCAGCGCAGCAACACAATCATACAATAAAAATTCATCAAAATGAAAAAGAAAATATTAATCACCTTAGCCATCTTCTTTGCCTTAATGATTGCCGCTTTTGGGTGGTTTTACTGGCAAATAACCCATCAAACTAGTGAAACCATTATTTCGGATTTAGATACTAAAACACTTTTTGATGCCCGTTGTGGCATTTGTCATAATGGAGGTGCGACAGGTGCCCCTTTAGTATCTGCTTTAAAACTAATGCCAGCAGATAGAATTTTGACAGCTATGACTACTGGCGTCATGAGAAATCAAGCGATGACCTTAACCGATGAGCAAAAGCAAGCTTTGGCAACTTATCTTTCAGATGTAGACCCCTCCGAAAGCAAAAATGAAGTGGTGAAAGGATTATGTGCGGATGGCGTAACAATAGAAGAGACGGCTACTTCGCCAAAGATTGATGGCTGGGGAATGGGGCAGCGAAATCAACGCTATTATAATGAACCCGATTTAAAAATTAATGCCACCAATGTTGGTGATTTAGAATTGGATTGGGTATTTGCTTTTCCAACGGCCTCTAGAGCAAGAGTACAACCAACCATTGCAGGAAATACGCTTTTTACCGCCAGTCAATTGGGAACAATCTATGCCTTGGACAGACAAACAGGTTGTACTCGCTGGACTTTTCAAGCGGATGCAGAGGTTAGAAGTGCTTTAGTGATAGAAAGAGATAGTACGAACAAAGCGAGTCGGCTCTATTTTAGTGATTTTAATGCTTTCGTTTATGCGGTGGATTTAAAGACGCAAAAATTATTGTGGAAAGTAAAAATAGATGACCATCCAAATGCAACGATTACAGGTACTTTGAGCATTTTTGAAGACCGTTTATTTGTTCCAGTATCTTCTACTGAAGTTTTAGAATCTGCCGATGAAAAGTATGCTTGTTGTACTTTTAGAGGGTCTATGGTGGCTTTAAATAAGGCGGATGGTGCTATGGTTTGGAAAACGTATACCATTGCAGACGAACCTAGTCCAGCTGGCGAAAATAGTGAAGGAACGACCATTATGGGGCCTTCTGGCGCACCTATTTGGACAGGCGTTACGATTGATACGCTTAGAAGAACCTTATATATTGGAACTGGTGAAAATTATACGCGTCCAGTCACTTTAACTAGTGATGCAATAATTGCTTTTTCCTTGGATGATGGCGCCATTAAATGGGTACAACAAACGATGTCAGGAGACGCATGGAATGGCGCTTGTGTGACCTTATTCAGTCGAGCTAACTGCCCAGAAAACAATGGCCCCGATGCGGATTATGGCGCTCCACCAATTTTAGTGAATTCGAATGGAAAAGACCTTATCCTAGCTGGGCAAAAATCGGGTAAAGTGACAGCGATGGATCCAGATAATAATGGAGCAATAGTTTGGCAACGACAAGTAGGTAGAGGTGGTACGATGGGTGGCGTTCACTGGGGAATGGCAACGGATGAAAAAATCTTATATGTTCCAATTAATGATCGTGGTTTATACGACCTTAATCCAGAGATTCCAAAATCACCAGGGATGCATGCATTTAATGTAGCGGATGGGAAACCACTATGGGCGACTATAGAGGAAGACCGTTGTCCAGCCTTGACATTAAGAGGTTGTGGGCCAGGTATTTCCGCAGCGATTACCTTGACGCCAGGAGTGGTTTATGGCCCTGCCTTAGATGGTATTATGAAAGCTTATGCAACCGATGATGGTCGAGAATTATGGGCTTTTGATGCTAGAAGAGATTTCGAGGCAGTCAATGGCGTGAAAGCTTTTGGTGGTGCTTTTGATTCAGATGGCCCAGTTGTGGTTGGTAATCAATTATTTGTCACTTCTGGTTATGCCAAATATGCGGCAAAAGAAGGGAATGTTTTACTGGCTTTTAAAGTAAAGTAACACAACTCTCCGAGTTGTGCCGCATAATCTACAGATTTGAACCTAATAACTGGTCGTCTATTAACGACTAATTATTATGAATAACCCTTTCTGTTTACGGTCGTCTGGAGACGACGAGATAGGCGTCTCAAGTCTGGAGACTTAAGACATCGAATCTAAAAAATAAAAATAAATAAAATCAAAAAATGGAATTATTCAGTTTAAAAGGAAAAGTAGCCTTAGTCACAGGAGGTAATGGAGGGATTGGTTTAGCTTATGCTAGAGGTTTGGTGAAAGCTGGTGCAAAAGTGGCAATCTGGGGAAGAAATACCACCAAAAATGAAGTAGCGATTAAGGAACTAACTGAAATGGGCGGAGACGTTGCCGCTTTCGTTTGTGATGTGACGGATAGTGAAAAAGTGGACACGGCTTTTGCAGAAACAATGGCACATTTTGGTCAAGTGGATATTTGTTTTGCGAACGCTGGCGGCGGTGGTCCAAGAGGCATGTTACATCAAATAGAAGATGCTGCATGGCAAGGGGTGTTAGATTTGAATTTGAATAGTGTAGTTTATACTTATAGAAAAGTAATCACACAGTTGTTGGAAAGAAAAGCTGCTGGAAAATTAATCGTTACTTCCTCAGTAGCAGGTTTAATTGGAACTGGATTTGCGGCAGGTTATTCCACGACTAAATCAGCGGTTATAGGGTTAACACGTGCTTTAGCGGTAGAATTGGGTCGAAATAATATCCAAGTGAATGCCATTTTGCCTGGCTATGTCGAAACAGAAATGTCTTTAAATACATCTGATGCTTTTAAAGCCGCAGTAGTTCGCCGTTCGGTTTCTGGAAAAATTGGTACACTAGCAGATATGGAAGGAATTGCGGTTTATTTGGCGTCTAGTGCTAGTAATTTTATGACGGGGCAGAGTGTTATTTTAGATGGAGGACACATGGTTCATCCGATGTAACATAACTTTGTGGGCTGTCTTGTAAAATGTCAAAAAAATAAACATTTTCATGCGCTTGAAACGCTTGAAGGTCTTGAAGCCGCTCCAAGGTTTCTGTAATCTGGACCTTGGAGCGTCTTCAAGACCTCCAAGTGTCTAATAACTAAACCAACTTTTTATAGTAGAATGAATTGGAAAAAGGTAAAAATCGGAGTGCTTGTACTATTTGGCTTATTGCTAATCATCCCAAGCTTATTGTATCTCAATGCTATAGACTGGTCAAAAAAACATAGCACTAGAGTCGCAGCACTTCCCCTTTACACCAATTCAGTAGTTGATGGTGAATATCGCTTAAAAGCAAATGATTTAGAGTTTCTAGTAAGAGTTGCGGGGATGCAAAATACAGGGCCTGCAATGGTCTTATTACACGGTTTTCCAGAATCCTCTTTGATGTGGCAACCACTCTTGGATAAGGCGGCGACGGAAGGGTATAGAGTGCTGGCTTTTGACCAAAGAGGCTATAGCCCTAATGCTCGTCCCAAAAAGGTAAGTGATTATCAAATTGATTATTTAGTAAAAGATATTTTAGCTGTTGCGGACGAAGTGGGCTTTGATACTTTTCATTTAGTTGGGCATGATTGGGGTTCGGCAGTCGGTTGGAAAACAGTTATGGACTTTCCCGAACGAATTCATACTTGGACGGCTATGGCGATTCCTCACATTGGCGTTTTTTTTACAAGTGTACTCAATCATCGGGAACAAAAAAAGCGGAGTAGTTATATGAAAAAATTGCAAACGCCTTTTTTACCAGAATTTCTTTTTCATTTAAATCAAAAAAAGACGGCTGACGGTTTGAGAGGGCGATGGACAGATGCCCAAATAGCCGAATGTATGGCTATTCAACGAGAATATGGGGCGACTACGGCTGCGTTAAATTGGTATCGGGCAATGGATTTAGATGGGGTTAGCACTAATCAGGCTTTTGAAAAAAATATTCAACGACCGACCTTATATATTTGGGGAACTAAAGACCCCCTGATTGCGCCTGAAATTATTCCTTTACAGGAACAGTACATCAAAGCGCCTTATCAAGAATTGAGTTTGGAAACAGGGCATTCTTTGCTGCAGACGGAGGAAGAGGAGGTCACGAAGGCAATATTGAATCATATTGGAAAATACTGACAGCATACTATTCATTGCGAATTTATAAAAAATTAAAAATCCGTGGTTACCTAAATCCTAGGGCGTCAGGTAAAAAATGATAAATATCCGTGTTCCTTCAATAATTTGTGATAGCAATCAATACCACGGATTATTGAAGGAACACGGATATTAGCGTTATTAAGTAATAATAATTGTAATATCAATTTTTAATCTGACTATCTGCTGCTGTTGAAAAAACATTACAGCAATAGATTTATGAAAAATGGATTTTTTTAATCAAAAACCACCACCCCTTTAGCATTTTTTCCTTCCAATAAATCAGTAAAAGCAGTATCCAACTCCTCCAAACGATATTCTCTCGTAATCATTTCATCCAATTTCAAAGCTCCTTTTTTATACAAGCCCATCAATTTTGGAAAATCAATTTGTGGTCTACATTTACCATATAATGGATTAATATAAATTTTATCCCATTCAAAAAGTCGCATATCAATCATAATTTCCTCTTCAATTCCGCTTACTTGGACAGCCGTACCCGCATTTCTAATCATTGCCAAAGGCGCAGCGCCCAAAGCTGGAATGGCGGTACATTCAAAAGCATAATCTGCCCCTCTACCACCTAGCAGCTCTTTTACTTGCTTGGCTACTTGATTTAAACCGACATCATTTTTATCAGCTAAAATGACGGCTGTTGCACCAAATTGCTTAGCTAATTCTAATTTATGTGGATTAATATCTACCCCAATAATTTGACTAGCGCCTGATATTTCACAAGCATTCAATACATTTAAACCGACACCGCCACAACCTAATACGACCACGGAACTACCTGCTGTCAACTTTGCGGAATTCACCACCGAACCATAACCTGTCATTACGCCACAACTAATAATAGCCGCGGCAGAAAAATTTAAGTTTTCTGCTTCGACCTTAACCAAAGCGGATTTTTTTACTAAGGCATATTCACTTAAAGTACCTAAATTAAAAGACCGTTCAATGATATTCCCTTTCCATTTGGTGCCTGCTAAATGGGCATGTCCTGGCGTATGCCCGTTACTGCCTGCGACTACAGGTGAATTATTTTCACAAATATGTTGATTGCCTTCTTGACATTGAAAACAAGTCATACAAGGGGTTGCCCAGTTTAATATAACTTTATCGCCCTTGGAAAATCCCCTAATATCCTTGCCTATTTGTTCAACTATGCCTGCGCCTTCATGCCCCATAACGATAGGTTTGCCCCAGGATAAGGAATCATAATCGGTATGACAAAGTCCAGCCGCTTTCATTTTAACGATAACCTCATCTGGTTTTGGATTTGCTAAAGTGACGGATTCGATGACAAATTTTCCGTTACCTGTTGCGATGGCGCTTTTAGATTTGATGGACATATTTTATTTTTAGGTTATTATTTGAGCTATGCCAAGATTTAATTGATACTTCAATAAATCTTTACCTTTATACGCATAGTTTAGAGCGTTAGATACAAAATTAGATAATCCGCTAAAAAAGTGATATTATAAAAATATTGAACCAAAATCTAAATCCGTTGGGAAGTCTAATCCGTTGGGTTTTAAAGAAATATAGCCCAACTGATTTAATCTGTAGAATTATTTACTTAATTTCAGCGACATTTTGTTGCTTAAAATGTTTTACAACGTAATAAAATTTGATAAAGAAAAACATAAATCATGGATAATACGACTGGAATAACAGATTTACAACAATTAATCGCCAACATGGAACCTGTATTGAATGAAGGCGAATACGTTTTTGTTTCCGTATCGGATATAACCACTATTCCTAGAGCGATGACGATTTGCGAAATGAGAGAAAAAGAAGGCATAACGGTGGTACTTGCCAAAAAAGATGCCATAGCCTTAGGATTAGCTTTTGAATTTGTCGCGGCATGGATTACTTTGAATATCCATTCTGCTTTGGAAGCCGTTGGCTTAACCGCCGCTTTTGCTACGGCATTAGGAAAAAATGATATAAGTTGTAATGTCATTGCAGGTTATTATCACGACCATATTTTTGTGGATACGAAAGACAAAGAGAAGGCGATGAACGTACTTTGGGAGATGACAAAGCAATAAAAGTGCATGCTAATTGAATTATTAGACGAAGGAGCAAAACCTTTATTTGTCTGGACACTCAAAAATGCTTGGCCGATGAAAGTGACTACGACAGATATGAACGCACAATCAAGTGAATTGGCAATCGAGGAAATTGTTTTAGCTCATGAAGAATTGACGATGGCAAAAGGGGGCTGAGGACACTTTTAATTTGACAAATTTATTAAAAACAGGAAAGTAGGCGGCTAAAACTTGTCAATTTTTTGCGATATTTAACAGCGCTATACAACCTAAACCTTTAAAAAGCGTTACTTTTGATACATAGATAACACAATCATTGAATCAAATCAGTATAACATATCGAATTATTAGCCTAACCATGGCGTTTCTGATATTCCTATCATCGGCTGGTTTTTCTATGGATATGCACTTTTGTGGAGCCAATTTAAAATCTTTTAGCCTAACAGGCAAAGCTAAAAATTGCTTTGAATTAGCTAAAACTAAAACTTGTCCCAAACATAAAAAAGCAATAGCAGCGGTTGAAGTGGAATGCGAAATGTCTAAGAAAGACTGTTGCCATAATCAAACGGTTCATTTTCAAGCAGATTTAACACCTGATATTCCCGCTAATGATTTTTTAATTAGCGCATCCTTACAAGATTTTGTTATAGCTTTTGTAACAGTTTATGGTGAAAAGCCTAGTTTTGAACCCGTTGTCCCTAATTTTATTTATTATAAACCACCACTAATACCAAAAGACATTCCCGTCTTAATTCAATCTTTCCTTTTATAGCATACCTTATTTTTTAAGAAAAATGGTCATTGACACTCAATGATAATTTCTTCATTTACAGAAGTAGTGAGAAAGCAGCATTATTATGCTTGCATTTCTGACTGCTGACAAGTCCAACGGACTGGTCTGACTTCTGACGTCTCTTTATAGTATGCTAAATAAATTTATAAGATTTTTTTTAGAAAATAAATTGGTCGCCTATTTACTGGTATTCCTTTTTGTTGGTTGGGGATTGGTACATGCACCCTTTGATTTTGGGATAAATAATTTACCACGTAATCCTGTTGCGGTAGATGCGATTCCAGATATTGGGGAAAATCAACAAATCGTTTTTACTCCCTGGATGGGGCGTTCTCCGCAAGATGTAGAAGACCAAATCACTTACCCTTTGACTTCCGCTTTATTGGGGATTCCAGGGGTGAAAAGTGTGCGGAGTAACTCCATGTTTGGTTTTTCTAGTGTTTACCTCATTTTTAACGATGAGGTGGAATTCTATTGGAGTCGAAGTCGGATTTTAGAAAAATTAAACTCGCTCCCTGCCAACACTTTACCCGATGGAGTTCAACCTGCTTTAGGCCCTGATGCGACGGCTTTAGGTCAAATTTATTGGTACACTTTAGAAGGACGAGATGCGGAAGGAAATCCAACAGGCGGATGGAGTCCACATGAACTCCGAACGATTCAAGACTTTTATGTGCGTTTTGGTTTGTCTTCGGCGGAAGGCGTGGCAGAAGTGGCATCTATCGGAGGGTTTGTCAAAGAATACCAAGTGGATGTTGACCCCGAAGCGATGAAAGCTTATGGCGTCTCCTTAGAGCAAGTGATGAAAGCCATCAAAAGTAGCAATATTGATGTAGGGGCGCAGACTATTGAAATTAACCTAGCAGAATATTTTGTCAGAGGTTTGGGCTATGTGAAGAATATTGGCGACATTGAAAAAAGTGTCGTTAAAGTGAATAACAATGTGCCTGTTCGGATTGGAGATATTGCCAAAGTAACAATTGCGCCCGCTACTAGAAGAGGTATTTTGGATAAATCAGGAGCAGAAGCAGTTGGTGGCGTAGTCGTGGCTCGTTATGGTGCGAATCCTTTGGAAGTCATTCAAAATGTGAAGGCAAAAATAGAAGAATTAGCCCCAGGTTTGGCAACTAAAACCTTGGCGGATGGTACGGTCTCACAAGTTAATATTATTCCATTTTATGACCGTACCCAACTCATCAATGAAACCATTGGTACCCTCCAAGAAGCATTAACCTTAGAAATTTTGATTACGATAATCGTAGTTATATTAATGCTACTCAACTTAAAATCTTCCTTATTAGTAGCAGGTACTTTGCCGATTGCTGTGCTAATGTGTTTTGTTGCCATGAAATATTTTGGGGTAGATGCCAATATTGTCGCACTTTCTGGAATTGCTATTGCCATTGGTACGATGGTCGATATGGGAATTGTATTGACGGAAAGCATGGTCAATAGAATCAAAGCAGCGCCACCTGATGAAGATTTATTGGAAAGTATCTATGAAGCAACGGTAGAAGTGGCATCTGCTGTCATTACCGCCGTGGCGACCACCGTCATTAGTTTTATCCCTGTTTTTACGATGGAAGCTGCAGAAGGTAAATTATTTAGACCTTTGGCGTTTACCAAAACTTTTGCTTTGGTTGCTTCTATTATCGTAGCGATTACGATTATTCCGCCTCTGGCACATAGCCTTTTTTCTATAAAATCGGGTAAAAAGATAGTAACGATTATTGCGAATATATTGGCCTTGGCGATGGGTTTAGTGATTGCTTTTTTATACCAACCTTTATTGGGAAGCATTTTAGTGGTAGTTGGTGTTTCGGGCTTATTAAACCTGTTAATTCAACGATATAGTTCTGCTAGAAATGAGACGAGACTTTCTTGGTTTACGAATATCATTTATGCCTTGTTAGTCACTTGGTTATTAGCGACGATTTGGATGCCTTTGGGAGTAAACAAAAGCAATATCGCCAACTTCTTTTTTGTGGCAGTTTTGGCAGGTAGTCTAATTAGTTTTTTCTATATAATCATTTATTTCTACGAAAATATACTTCGATTTTTACTCCGATTCAAAATCTTGTTTTTGCTATTAGTTGGATTTATTGTTTACCAAGGTATTATGGTATTCCAACAAACGGGCGAAGAATTTATGCCTTCTTTAGATGAAGGGTCTTTTTTATTGATGCCTACTTCGATGCCGCATTCGGGGATGCAAGAAAACATTAAGAATCTTCGCTTATTGGATATGGCAGTGACCGCTATTCCAGAAGTAGAAACAGTGGTTGGGAAAGCTGGACGGGTAAATAGCCCGCTAGACCCTGCGCCAATGTCGATGTATGAAAATGTGATTTTGTATAAATCAGAGTATAAAACGGATAAAAATGGACACCGACTTCGCTTTAAATTCGAGGCAGGTGAGTATATTCGAGATAAGGAGCAGGAATTAATTCCAGATAAAAAAGGCCGGTACTATCGACAATGGCGAGATGAAATTACGAGTCCTGACGATATTTGGGACGCTATTGTGAAAGCGACTAAAATTCCTGGGGTTACTTCTGCGCCTAAATTACAGCCCATAGAAACACGGTTAATCATGTTACAAACAGGCATGCGGGCACCAATGGGCATTAAAGTTAGAGGGACAGATTTAGCGGCAATTGAGGCTTTTGGTTTAGAACTAGAACAGCAGCTTAAAGAAGTAGAAGGCGTAAAAGAAGCGGCAGTTTTTGCGGACCGAATTGTCGGAAAACCTTATTTATTAATAGATATTGACCGAGATGCCATTAGTCGATATGGATTGACCATCGAAAAGGTACAGCGGCATATTCAAGCAGCCGTTGGTGGTATGAATATGACGAATACTGTGGAGGGTCGAGAACGTTATGCCATTCGTATTCGCTATCCAAGAGAATTGCGGAATAATCCAGAAGCTTTAAAGCGAATTTATATTCCAACGGCTACGGGGCAACAAATTCCATTAGGCGATTTAGTGACCATTCGTTATGAACAAGGGGCGCAATCCATCAAAAGCGAAGACGGTTTTTTAATTGGCTATGTTTTATTTGATAGAGAAAAAAACTATTCAGAAGTAGAAGTGGTGAAGAATGCGCAAAATTATTTAAAAGAGAAAATCGCTAATGGGACTTTGGAAGTGCCAGCAGGAATTAACTACCGTTTTGCGGGGAATTACGAGCAACAAGTACGGGCAAGTAAGCGATTGAGTCTAGTCGTTCCACTTGCCTTGGCGATTATCTTTTTGATTCTTTATTTTCAATTTAGGTCAGTGGCGATTTCAGCGATGGTCTTTACAGGCGTATTTATCGCTTTTGCTGGTGGGTTTATTATGATTGGTTTATATGACACGGATTGGTTTTTAAATTTTAATTTCTTTGGTACAAATATCAGGGACTTATTTCAAATTAGAAGCATCAATTTAAGTGTTGCAGTTTGGGTAGGCTTTCTCGCCTTGTTTGGTATTGCGACGGATGATGGCGTACTAGTCGCTACTTTTTTACAAGACAGTTTTAAGCGAAATAAGCCGAATTCAATCGCTGCTATTCGGGATGCGGTGGTAGAAGGTGGTTTAAGACGAGTACGTCCTGCGATGATGACGACAGCGACGACTATTTTGGCTTTACTGCCTGTGTTGACCTCGACTGGAAGAGGGTCAGATATTATGTTGCCAATGGCGATTCCTTCTTTTGGGGGCATGACTTTGCAAATGATTACCATGTTTACCGTACCAGTTTTATATGCACTTTGGCAGGAATGGGGATTGCGGATTAATAAGCAATTTGGCAATACTAATAAAATGAAATTAACCACCGTAGCGGTTTTATTGTTGACGGCAAGTATAGCAACGATTAATGCGCAAAATGTAGACAATTTAATAGAAGAGGCGACAACGAATAATTTAGAATTAAAAATACTTAAAAATGAATATTTAATCGCCTTAGAAAAAGCCCCTCAAGTCAGTCAGTTACCTGACCCAGAAGTGGGGGTAGGTGTTTTTCCTTTGCCCATAGAAACTAGATTAGGGGGACAAGTATTAAGAGTCGGCGCTACCCAAATGCTGCCTTGGAAGGGGTTATTAAATAGTAAAAAAGAATTGGCAGTAGCTAAAGCAAAACCTTTATTGGAGCGTATTGCTGCAAAGGAGTTAGATATTAATTATGCGATTAAACAAGCTTGGTATCAACTATATGAAATCGTACAAAGTCAGCAGATTATCGAACGGAATTTAGCGGTATTGGCAACGCTAAATAGGTTGGCTTTAACAAAAGTAGAAAGTGGCAAAGCGACTGGAGTGGATGTTTTGCGCGTACAATTGAAAGTAGAGGAATTAAAACAGGAATTACGATTGTTACAAACTGCTAAAGCTAAACCCACGACGACTATCAATCAATTGTTGAATCGTTCTTTAAGCGTTCCAATTACGATTAAAGACAGCTTGTCTTTTGCGCAAATTCCTTTTAATAAAGCCGCTATAGCGGAGAATATTAGCGCTAATCATCCAATGATTCGGATGTTTGCTTTACAACAAAAAGTAGCGGAACAGGCGATGGTCGTCAATAAATTGGATGGTAAACCTGATTTTGGTGTTGGTTTGGATTATATTCTAGTCAATAAATTAGCCAATTTTACTTTTGATAAAAATGGGAGAGATGCTTTTATGCCAAGAGTAAGCGTAAAAATTCCATTATACAAACAAAAATACGCTGCAAAGGAACGAGAGGAAGCCTTGAAAATAGCAATGCTAGAAGAAAAAAAGGAAGAAGCGATTAGTCGTTTTATGGCAATGATTGATAAAGCATTTACAGATTATGAAATGGCACGGTTAAGTATTGATTTATATGAAAAACAAATTGTCATTACTAAATCTGCTATTAATATTTTGGAATCAAATTATAGTGCAAAAGGGAATAACTTTGATGAATTGATACAATTAGAAATGGAATTGATTGCTTATGATTTGAAAATAATGAAGGCGATTGTTAAGAGTCACGAAGCAAAAAATAGTATTGAGAAGTTCTTTCTAACTTATTAAAACTTAGAAGTCAGACCGAAAAAATAAATTTTTCTGTCAGACCATTTCATTGTCAGAAGTCAGAGTTCTCAGGCGAAAAACCTGGAATCCAGTAATTTAATCGAATATTATCTGACTTCTGACAGTTTATGAAATAAACGGTCTGACTTCTGGCCTCTTATTAGAAATCAAGTATTATGAAAAATAACATAAAAATTATCTTTACCGCCATCATAGCTATTGGTATAGGATTAACTGCTGGATATTTCTTATTTGCTAATAAAATGGCGTCATCTATACCGATGGATGCCCATAATCATGAAGCGAAAATAGAAGAAACAGCAACTGCCGCCGAAGAATGGATTTGTTCCATGCATCCTCAAATTCGGCAAAATGAATTTGGTATTTGTCCCATCTGTGAAATGGATTTAATACCTGCAGGTAGCAACCAATCGGATGACCCCTTAGTGCTTCAAATGACAGCCGATGCGGTAAAAATATCGAATATAGAAACGTCGATTATTGGCGCAACTGCGGGACAATCTGGTAAAAGCATTCGATTATCGGGAAAGGTAAAAGCGGATGAACGTTTGGCTTCTAGCCAAGTAGCGCATGTGCCTGGTAGAATAGAAAAATTGTATGTCACTTTTACAGGGGAACAAGTTAATAAAGGGCAGAAATTGGCAGATATTTATTCTCCAGATTTAATTACAGCCCAACGAGAATTACTAGAAGCTCATAAAATGCAAGCGATTAACCCCGGCTTATTGGAAGCGTCCCGTAATAAATTGCGTTTTTGGAAAATTGGGGATGGAACGATTAAAAACATTGAAGAAACAGGGAATATCCAAGAAATTTTTTCCATTTATGCGCAGGAATCTGGAATTGTAACAAATAGAAGGGTAGCAATCGGAGACTATTTAATGGTAGGCGAACCGCTTTTTGATTTGATGAATTTGCAAAAAGTGTGGGTGTTATTTGATGCTTATGAAGAAGATTTAGGGAATATTAGCGTAGGGGATAGGGTTGAATTTACGGCTGCTGGCATACCGAATAAAACGTTTAAAACCCGCATCACCTTTATTGACCCACTGATTAATCCGCTTACTAGAGTTGCCGCAATTAGAGCAGAAGTTAATAACGCCAATGGTTCGCTCAAACCAGAAATGTTTGTCAGTGGCAAATTACAAAATAAAACAGTTTCCAAAAAACAATTAACTGTCCCTAGGTCGGCTGTTTTGTGGACAGGCAAACGTTCGGTGGTGTATGTAAAAGTCCCTGATATGGACATCCCTTCTTTTAAATATATAGAGATAGAATTAGGCGAAGCCATTGGAGATAATTATCAAGTAATGAAAGGTTTGGCCGCTGGCGAGGAAGTGGTCACTTATGGTAGTTTTACGATTGATGCTGCGGCACAACTCAATAATCAGGCAAGTATGATGAATAAAAATGTGACGCAGAAAAAGCCAGAAAGTATTGGCGTGCCTAATTATCAAGCAGTAACATCGAGTGAATTTAAAGCACAATTGAATGCTTTTGCTAATGAATATATTCATTTGAAAGACGCCTTTGTTGCTACAGATGCGACTACGGCAGCAACAGCAGCTGAAAAAGTAGTTGCCCAATTAGAAAAAATAGATATGAGTTTGCTGAAAGGAGAAGCGCATATTTATTGGATGGAGCAATTAAATGCCCTCCAAGCGCACAGTAAAAAAATAACAGAATCATCAGATGTAGAAGTACAACGCAAACAATTTGGCTTTTTATCAGAAGCGTTGATTAATGCCATTGAAGCCTTTGGTACAACAGGTGAGGCCTTATATGTACAACATTGCCCGATGGCTTTTAGTAATCAAGGTGCCGATTGGTTGTCCTTAGAAGAGGGGATAAAAAACCCTTATTTTGGGGATAAAATGATGAAATGTGGATTGGTGAAGAAAGAGTTTACCGCTCAATAGGTAATACTTCGAAACAATAAATCATCAATCAAATAATGGTGAACTATCATCACCTAACTATTTTTTAATCAATCAATTTCAAACAATGAAAATTTTTAAAATCTTGCTTTTATCAACTGCTTTTTTAGTGTCAGGTATTGCCTTTCCTTCCTGTGGTAGTGGCAATGCTGCTGGTGACAAACAAGGAAAAGAATATACTTCTGAATACGTTTGCCCGATGCATTGTGCGGATAGTGGTAGTAAAGAAGCAGGTAAATGTCCTGTTTGTGGAATGGACTATGTAAAGAATGAAGACCATAAAATGGATGGTCATAAGCATTAGAAGACAAAGTGTTCTTGATTTAATTTTTTAGAAAATGGTAGGATAAGCTATGCTGCTATATGAAAAGAGTAATACTTTAATTTTTTGGGTCTTTGACAATTTTTGCCAAAACGAATAGGGTGGTTGACCTTCAGTCAACCTAAAATATTGACTAACAAAAGGATAACTGGTTGACTGAAGATCAACCATCCAATAAAATGCAAAAACTGTCAAAGACCTAATTTTTTATACAAATGTTAATGATATTTAAAATATATTTCGTAAATTTGTTATACAAATATTAATGATATAGAATATGGCAAAGAATTTAGGACATTTAGAAGAAAGCGTATTATTGATGGTAATGATTGTAGAAGAGGCTTATGGAGTTTCGGTAGCGGAGGCTTATGAAAAGCAAACGGACAATAGTATTTCTATCCCCGCCATCCATACGGTTTTAAAAAGATTAGAGGCAAAAGGGCTGATAAAATCTAGCATGGGGGAGGCTACCCCAGAAAGAGGAGGGCGTCGCAAAAGAATATTTGAAGCGACGCCTTATGGTTATAAAGTAATCGCTCAAATTCGGAAAAATAGAACCCATCTCTGGTCATTGATTCCAAAACTAGATATTTAAAATGGATAAAAAAAAGCCAGACAAATTAAGTAGTACGCCACCAAAATGGGCGAGCCGATTTCTAGAATGGTATTGTGCTCCAGAATTGTTGGACGAGATTGAGGGGGATTTGTATGAAGCATTTTTCATACGAGTCAAGAAATATGGACAACGAAAAGCCCAATTATTATACATTAAAGAGGTTTTATTATTTTGTAAACCTTCCTCTTTTGAAAAATCAAAATCCACTATTATGCCTAGTCTATTTGGAAATTATTGCAAAATTGCTGCTCGCAATCTTTTTAAACAAAAAGGGTATTCGTTAATAAATATTGCTGGATTGACTATTGCACTATCCGTCACTTTATTGATGTTATTATGGGTGCAAGATGAATGGAGTACGGATAAGTTTCATAGCAATAGTGACCGACTCTTTCTTTTAAAACGAACGATTCCTTTGGATGCTGGTAAAGTAGATATTTATAGAGGCGTGCCTTATCCACTTTTAATGGCGGCGCAAAATGAATTACCAGAAGTTGAAAAGTTTATTCCATTAGGACAAAGTAGTGAAATGACTTTGAAAAGGGGTAAACAAATCTTTCGAACGCAAGGTACCTTTGCCAATGTTGGTTACTTTGAATCTTTTTCCTTTCCGATATTAGCTGGAGATATAAGTGAATTAGGAGAGAAAAAAGAAGCCATTGCTATCTCAGAAACGCTTGCTAATAAATTTTTTGGTAATATTTGGCAATCAACTGCTATCGGGGAAACGATAACTATCAGCAATGTAGGAGATTTTTTAGTTACCGCAGTTTATAAAGATTTTCCACCCAACTCTTCTATTCAACAAGATTTTATTTATACTATCGACAATTTTATAAAGAGGAATAATTGGGTGCTTGATTGGGGGAATTCAGGCATGCAAGGTGCTTTATTATTAGCGGAAGGGGCAAATCCTACCGACGTTGCTCAAAAAATTGAAAAGCTATATCTAGCGAAACAGCAAGGAACATTTAAAGAGGGCTGCATCCTGCAAAAATTTGGAGATGGTTATTTATACGGACAATTTGACGATCAAGCGAATGTGATAGGAGGACGTATTGAATATGTGCAAATGTTTTCCATCGCAGCTTTATTATTATTGATTATTTCCTGTATTAACTTTGTCAATTTAGCAACGGCAAGAGCCTCCAAAAGAGCCAAAGAAGTAGGGGTGCGCAAAACGATTGGAGCAGGTAAAAATTCCTTAATCACCCAGTTTATGGTGGAAGCAGGATTGATTACGGTTATATCTGTTGGATTGGGGATATTCCTAGCTCAAAAGGCACTACCTAATGTCCAATTAATCACCGAAAAAATGCTTCATTTCGATTATAGTTCACCAATGTTTTGGGCAAGCATTTTTATAGTAATCATATTAACTACTTTATTGTCGGGGGCTTATCCTGCCTTTGTGTTATCTTCTTTTCGGCCTATTGCGGTACTGAAAGGAAAAATTCCAAGCCAATCGGGGAGTATAGGGCTGAGAAAAGGTTTGGTCATTATTCAATTCGTTTTGGCTTTACTGCTTGTTGTTGGTGCGTTTGTCATTAAAGAACAAGTCCAATATATCCAAAATAAAAACTTGGGTATTAATAAAGATAATTTAATGATGATTGAGAAAGAGGAGTTGATAAGCGCAAAATACGAAGCACTCAAAAATGAATTATTGCAAGCAGAGGGCATCGAAAATTTAACATTAGCTGGCCCAAGAAGCCCTATTGATATGCAAGCCTCAACTGGTGGCGTGTCTTGGGAGGGTAAAAAGGAGGAAGATGGACATCAAGAATTTCAAATTTTCTGGACAGAACCTAATTTCTTAGATGTTTTTGATATCACCTTAGCAGAAGGCCGTTTTTATAGAGAAGGAGCAACGCAGGATACCAATAGTATTGTACTAAATAAAAAAGCGATTGAAGTAATGGGACTAACAGACCCAATTGGAAAAACCATACAATGGTGGCGGAAACCAAGGCAAATCATTGGGGTAATCGAAGATTTTCATAACCAATCTCTATATGATGAAATCCAACCGCTTGGTATTTTATTAGACCCAGAAAATGCAAGTTCCCTTTTTGTAAAGGCAAAAGCAGGGGAAGTAAAAACGGCCGTTGCTAGTTTACAAAGCGTATTTAATAAGGTCGTACCAGAAGTATATTTACATTATAACTTTGTAGATACGGAATATCAACAGCAATATAAAAGCGAGGTGTTGACGGGGACTTTAGCTAATTATTTTGCGATTATTTCTATTTTAATTGCCTGTCTTGGCTTATTAGGTTTGTCAACTTTTTTAGCAGAGCAGAAATCAAAGGAAATTGGTATCAGAAAAGTTTTGGGCGCATCTATTGGAAATTTGATTGGTTTATTATCTAAAGATTTTCTCCTTTTGGTAGGAGCTGGATTATTAATAGGTATTCCTGTTTCTTGGTATTTATTAAATGGATGGTTAACAAATTTTGCTTATACAATTGAACTAAAATGGTGGATGTTTGCGATTCCTGTTGTCATTGCCATCATTATTGCAGGTTTAACCATAGGAATTCAAGCAGTACGGGCTGCATTAAATAACCCAATTGATGCTTTGACTTCTGAATAAGGTATATTTTTCGACTACTTGGATTGGTCATTATGCTTTGAATACTTCTTACTATTTTGTCCAATAGTAAGTGAATCCTTGTCTTAAAATTACAAATCCCTTGTAACTCGGAAGTTACAAGGGATTTATCGTTTAGTTATTCCTTACGGTGACAAATAAACTTATGCGAGCGTAGGCGATATCCCCTACGTAGCATGTATTAAGACCGCCCAATATTTAGGGATGAATTGTTTGATTTGTTATTTGTAAGAAATGTAACTTTTAACGTAGCTGATTTCATAATACCTCCTTTTTTTTAGTTAACGGCCTCTCCCAATGCGCTCTCGGGCATCGGACTTGTGCAACTTACACGATCCAAATATAAGGGAATTTATTACAAAATCAAATTAAATGGGTAATTGTTATAATTAATCGAAATTTAGTTGGCAAATTTTGATTACTTGGTTTAAATGTAATTTACATTATTCTTCCAAAAATTGAATCAATCAATTGGTTAAAATCAAAATGATAGCAATAATGGCAGGCAATCCTTGAATATAAAAGATACTTTTTTGAACAGTCACAGCACCATAGATGCCTGCCACCGCAATACAACTTAAAAAGAAAATGGCAATATTTTCACTCCAAGCCATATCTTCTATTAATAAAGACCAAACTAAACCTGCTACTAAGAAACCATTATATAAACCTTGGTTAGCGGCCATTGCTTTGGTTTGTAAAAATAATTCGTCAGACATGCCTTTAAATGCTTTTTTACCATGAGTTGTCCAAGCGAACATTTCTAACCAGACAAAATAGAGGTGTAAAATAAGAATGAGCGAAATGAGTAAACTTAGTAGTATATTCATGAATAACAATTTTCAATTTCGAATTTTCAATTTTCAATTTTCAACCTGCTTCTGTTGGAATATTGAAATTGAAGTTTAAAATTATAGACAATTACTTGGTTTTAGAACTAATTATTTGGGCGAAGGTAGTATAAATTAAAGAAATGATGAACTTGGGTTTAGCAATTTTTAATCTGTACCCGTCAAATGAATTCGCTGGTACGATTTAACGCTAAATTGGGAATTGCTAGAAATCGACAATAGCCTTTGTAATCTTGTCTCAGTTGTACGTCCATTTGAAAATTGAAAATTATCAATACCCATACCGCTCAACATAAAACGGCTGCAAATCTAATTCATCTTTCATGTCTTTTTGCAAAGCAATTAAATCCTTGAAGAGTGCTTGAACCTTAGCTGGATTTGCTTCTGATAAATCATTCATTTCTTCGGGGTCTTCGGTCAAATCGAATAATAAGAGTTGATTAAGGCGAGGATAAACAATTAATTTAAACCCATCCTTGCGAATCATTCTTTGGAATTTGATATAAGCGCCATAAATTTCTTGATAATTCCCTTCGGTGGTGGTCCCTTTTGCTTGATCTAAAAAGCTATTAAAATCAACATAATCGGGTTTATCAATAGCGGCTAATTCTAAACTAGTTGCCATAATATCTTGCAAATAAATATCATTGTTTACTTTTTTGTCTTTAGGAATATTTGGTCCCATAAATAGTAAAGGTGGTCGGATGCTGTGGTCATACATGCTTTGTTTGCCGAGTAGACCATGTTTCCCGACTGCTAAACCGTGGTCGGCGGTAAAAAAAATGTAGGTATTATCCATTTTTCCAGATGCTTCTAAGGCATCTAAAATTTCACCGATTTGGGTATCTAAATGGGTAATAATGGCATAATATTCTTGAATATGTTTTTTGATGGCATACTCCGTTCTAGGATAAGGGGCTAAGGCTTCATCTCTTAAATCTTGCCCATTGCCAATCTTTTCTTTATTGGGATATTCGGGCAACCAACTTTTGGGTAAAGAAATATTTTCTAAGGGATATTTATCTATATAAGATTGAGGCGCTTGTCGAGGGTCATGTGGCGCATTAAAAGCTAAGTACATGAAAAAAGGATTGTCCTTATTCTTCGCTTGGTCAATAAAGGATAATGCATCATCTTTTAACACTTCACTCCAATGCTTGCCCCCTTCCCAGAATCCGCCATGTTTTGGGTCAACTGGTGACCAAGAATTATCATTTTTATCTTTGGGTCGATTATATCCAATTGGCAAAACATCATCTGCGGTGACTAACTTTCCATCTATTTTTTGTATGCCTACTGCCTGTTTAAATTGTCGAACCATTTTATAATGATCCCATTCATCGCCAGGCATCCCTGGACGAATATGCTTCACCTGTTGGAAGACTTTATCCGCAGGTGCATCCACATGCCATTTGCCCGTCATATAGGTATCATATCCTGCACTTTCCATGATTTTACCCCAACTTTGATTATAAGCGGCAGAATCTTTTCTAGCCCAATTTTTTCTAAATTCATAAGCATCCCAAACGTACCGCCCAGAAATCATCATCGCTCTGGATGCAGCACAGACTGCACCGTTCCATGCACCCATATTATAGGCATTGGTAAAAGTTGTTCCGTTTTTGACTAACCTATTCAGATTTGGCGTTTGGATTTCGTTATTCCCTAATGCGTTAATAGCGGTGTAGGTCATGTCGTCCGCAAATAGAAAAACAATGTTAGGTTTTTCTGATGTAGTAGTTTCCTTGGAAGCCGAACATCCAAAAAAGAATAAGCAGAGTATTATAGAAAGGAGATGGTAGAACTTGTTCATATTATATATTATATTTAGAATATTAAAGTAGCTTAGACCTCTGGTCTGAGTAGATGTTACTAATGCTACTCAGACCAGAGGTCTAAGCTACAGTTATAAAGAAAAAGCCACATAAGCATCCCCAGATTTTTTGCCCAATTTACCACCACCGCAAGCAATAACGACATATTGCTGCCCATCAATGGAATAAACAGCAGGCGTGGCAAAACCAGCAGCAGGTAACTTCGTTTCAAATAATAAATCACCATTACTACTATCAAAAACTCGGAATTTCTCATCTAAAGTACCTGCCATAAAAATTAAGCCACTTGCACTTACCACAGGGCCACCATAACTTTCTGAACCCATTGGTTCCATACCCGCTTGCATTAACTCTGGATATTCACCAAGGGTAACTTTCCAACTAATTTCTCCTGTGTTTAGATTGATAGCATTCAATGTGCCCCAAGGAGGCGTAATAGCAGGGTAGCCTTCCTCGTCTTGAAAACGAGTATAGCCATTAAAGTAATAAGGATAAGGCCAAGTGTCTTCTTTGGCCACTTCCACTTTTTCGGCATCTTCCGTTTCTAATAGAAATGCCGAGATAGCTTGAACTTGGTCGTCGGGTAAAAAGGCAAAAGTAGGCATTGCGCCTTTCCCATTCTTTAAAATTTCCGCTATCATTTTTTCATCTAATCGTTCCTTTAAATTTTTCAAAGAAGGAACTGCCCCAAACATATCGCCACCTTGCAAATCTTTTCCATGACAAGATAAACAGAAAGCATTATAAATACTTTTTCCCTTTGAAATATTCCCTGCCCCAATTGCATCCGCTTTCCTTAGCGATAAAACCCATGGCATTTCACTTGCATTGATAATTAAATTACCAGACGAAGGTTCAAAAGCAGCACCGCCCCATTCACCGCCACCATCTAAACCGGGGAAAACAATTGCGCCCTCTTCGGTTAAAGGCATGAAATGTTCTCCTTCACTAGCTTGCTCCCATATTTTTTTGGCATAATCATAAGCTTCTGGTGTTCGAGTGGTTAAATCTTGTTCTGTAACTCTATTTCTCGAAAATGGAGGTGGTTTAAGGGGGATTGGTTGCGTAGGCCAAGCTTCTTCACCTTCTAAAGTAGAGGCTTGAGTCGGCACTTCCTCAATGGGAAATAAAGGCTCACCAGTTGCTCTATCAAATAAAAAGACATAGGAAGATTTGGTAATTTGCGCAACTGCCTCAATTTGTTTGCCTTCATGGGTGACGGTTACCAAATTTGGTGGTGCAGGCAAATCTCTGTCCCAAATATCGTGATGAACGGTCTGAAAATGCCATTTTCTTTTGCCAGTTTCCGCATCTATGGCAATTAAACTATTGGCAAATAAATTTTCTCCAATACGGTCACCACCATAAAAATCAAAAGAGGCCGAACCTGTAGGTGCAAAAAGAATCCCTCGTTCTTCGTCTAGGGAGAAACCTGCCCAAGCATTTGCCCCTCCAGCATATTGCCAAGCACCAGCGGGCCAAGTTTCGTAACCATATTCGCCAGGGTGGGGGATGGTATGAAAAATCCATTCTTGTTCCCCTGTTTTTACATTATAAGCTCGAATATGCCCAGGAACTGACCCTGCACCACCTGATTCAGATACTCGACAACCCATAATCAACTTATCCTTATATATAATGCCTGGTGTATTAGAATTGATAAATAACTCTTGGATGTTTCGTTCTAGTCCATCATGTAAATCTACTTTTCCATTGTCTCCAAAATCTTGAAATAATGTCCCATCTTTTGCATTAATCGCATAAATATGTGGGCCAGCAGTTACTAATAATCGCTTTTCGGTACCATCTGTCCAATAGGTTACCCCCCGATTAACTCCCATACCAAAAGCTTTGTAGTCATTGGCTGCAAAAGGGTCAAATTTCCATAATTCCTTACCTGTTTTAGCATCTAATGCAAAGAATTTTAGCTGCGGAGAACTACCATATAAAATACCATCAATCACCAATGGATTACATTGAATTTGGGTTCTATTTTTTACGGTATCTGCATCTCCTGCATGATAGGTCCAAGCAACTTTTAAATTTTTGACATTTTCTTTGTTGATTTGTGTCAAAGGAGAATATTGGCTAGAATGTTTGTCGCCTAAATAGGACGCCCAATTAACATATTTTGGAGGTGCTTGAATTTTATCTGAATTACAAGCCGAGAAAGCGAAAATGATGACGCAAAAACCGAATAGATACTTAATTTTGGGTGGCATAATTAATGGGTATTAAGGTTTTATTTTCGTTTTGAAGAGGGAAGGTAGGAAAAAATGAGAAAATAGACCGATAATTTTTTTGATAATTTTTAACTAACTTTGACCATTCAAATATTCGAGTTGCGAGTTGCGTGTTACGAGTTGTATACGATTTTTCTTAAATATAGCGTATTTAGTTGAATCTTGACTATTGTAAGCTTAAATTTTACTCGTTTTGAACTCGCAACCCGCAACTCGCAACTCGAATTATTTTTAGACTTTGGACGGAAAGACGTTCAAAAAAAATAGGCAAAACTATTGCTTA
>JAFMDF010000010.1 GCA_017857395.1 Bacteroidota bacterium
GAAAGAAATTGAAGAATATTAACTGCCGCTAACTTCTTGCGCAAACCACTAGCCACAGGCTGCTTGAGTTGACATATCAGGTCTTTGGTTTGCACGAAGTCTGCTTCTGGTATTTTTTTTTATTACTCAATCGGGTAGGGGGGCGATACAACTCGCAACCCGTAACTCGTAACCCGCAACTCGAATTTTTCTTTTGGGGACAGCATTGCACTTGCATTAGTATATCAAAGTTTAGGCTTTTATATACTTCGATTGATGTTATCGTCAATCAGATTCATAGCTTTTTCATGCTTCACCCAGTCAGTCGAGACTTTGCAGCCTAAAGTTACTAGTGTACCATTTCCTAGATTACATCGGAGATGTGAAATAGTACACTAGTAACAGGCTGCTTGAGTTGACTGGCTAGGTCTTTGGTTTGCACGAAGTCGCTGTCCTTTTTCTACTGTAGTCTTCTCTAAATCATGGTGATTTTTAAAATCACCATGATTTAATTACCTTAAAAATGTACAACCATGTCAGACGATAGAAGAACCTTACTGCGCCAGCAAATGCGCGAAACTTCCAAAGAAAACGTCATTTTAAATGAAATGAAGCGTTTAGGATTTTGGCCGAATGAAGAAAATGCGCCTACCTTACCCGAACAAATCATTACCGAAGAAACAGCCTTAAATAAAGAATTGCGGCAGTTGTTAAATGAACAGAGATTACTGCAAGATAGAGATAGGCTACTCCGCAAAATTCGTAAAGAACGGATGAAAGCGTCTAGAGAAAAACAAAAGGCGAATCGAGAAAAAAGAGAAGCAGCAAGAATTGTTCGAAAAGCAGCCTGGCAGGAAAAACAACAAAAGGACATTGTTTATTTAGGAGAAGAAGTTTCGAGTGGATTAAATGATGCGACCAATAATACGGAATTATTAGAAAAATTAGGTTTACCTATTTTTGAATCGGCAGCAGCAGTCGCTACTTTTTTGAACATTAATCTTTCGCAATTACGGTTTCTAGCTTATAACCGAAAAGTCAGTAAAGTATCGCATTATAAGCGATTTTATATGGCGAAGAAAAGTGGCGGAAAACGCTTGATTTCTGCGCCAATGCCGCTACTGAAAAGTGTGCAATATCAGATTTTGAATGAATTATTGTATCGTTTAGAAATTCAAGATACGGCTTACGGTTTTGTACCGAATCGGTCTATTGTGGATAATGCCAAACAGCATATTGGGCAATCGGTGGTCATCAATATGGATTTAAAAAATTTCTTTCCGACGGTTACTTATAAACGAGTCAAAGGTTTATTTAAGGCATTAGGATATGGTCAAAAATATGCTACTATATTAGCCTTGCTTTGCACCGAACCAGAAACAGATGAGGTAAAAATGGATGGCGAACGTTATTTTGTGGCAACGGGCGAAAGACATCTACCACAGGGCGCACCAACCAGCCCCGTTATTACCAATTTGATTTGTCGGACTTTGGATAAAAGAATGTTAGGGGCTGCTAATAAGTTAGGTTTTACTTTTTCTCGGTATGCCGATGATTGTACTTTTTCATGTGCTGAAGCGGATAAACCGAATGTCAATAAAATGCTTTGGATAGCGCATCGAATTGTGAAAGAAGAAGGCTTTATCATGCACCCTGATAAATTGAGTATTATGCACAAAGGGCGGCATCAGGAAGTAACGGGGATTGTGGTCAATGAAAAATTAAATGTGAATCGTAAAGATTTAAAGAAATTTCGAGCTTTATTATTTCAAATTGAACGAGATGGATTTGAAGGGAAATCTTGGAATAATAGCCCTAATTTACCAGAATGTATTCAAGGCTATACAAATTTTGTGATGATGGTGAACCCTGTCAAAGGGAAGGTTTTGAAGGGACAGGTTCGGCGGATATTGGCAAAGCATGCTTGTTAAAATGATTCATCCGTTGGGCTTCATTCATCCGTTGGGTATTATTTTTCCCAACGGATGAATGAAGCCCAACGGATTTAGATAGGTTTTGTGTTAGTTGAATAAAGTATAAAATCTGTTTGACCCTATCAATTTGATTATAGACTAAAATAATAACCCTCGTTTCGACGATTTTTTTACAATGATTTGATTAACAATCGACTATAAATATAAAATGCTCTAAATTTAGAGAAATATTGTTATTGAACTAATTCATAATCAATTAGTTATAAAAAATGGTCGAAACGAGGGTAATAATGAAAAAATAAATTGAAGACTTCTTATTCGTGGGGAGAGTTAAATTCGTGGGGAAATCAGGTACTACAATTATACAAAAAATGAGGAAATATCGTTTTAGGTAAAATCATTAGCATGAACTTAAAAGATACTATTAGCAAGATTCCTCTCGGTGCAACTGAAATGCGAATCAATGGCAAAAAATATTTAGTCAGCAGACAAGATTTTAATCAAGGAAAAAGCACGAAAGTCTATGCAGAAGAGCTAGGTGGTAATGATTTTATAAGTTTTAATTTTTACTTGACGTCAAAAGGAGAACACTTAAAACCTTGTGAAATGCCTACACAGAAGGTATTAGATTTTTTGACTTTAGTTAAATAAATGGCTATTTTCACTTTCCTAAACCTAAATTATCAAAATAGTAAAATGAAAGAAGGAACAAAAGTCTTATTAATCGCCGCAACCATTATTTTCCTTGGCTTTACGAGTATCAAAGGATTTACTAGCCATATTTACAATAGAACGGATTGCGAACAAATGAATATCGACAATATTGAATTAAGAACAGGCATTGATATTCCTGCGGTAAGTAAGGTTGTTTGTGAATTTAAAACAGCCGAGCAAATGAAAATCTCCGTTTTTACTTTGGATAAAAATCAAGTAGACTTAGCGGATTACACTACGAGGAATGGTTTTATTCAAAAAGGAACTCAATATGTAAAATCAGGAGAAAGAGCAGATACTAAGTGGGTAGCAAATTTGGACGCAACTACTTGGAAATTAACTGTTTATGTAAAATATAAAGCGTGAAACTTAGCTTTAAAAAGGCGTAATAATTTGCGGTTTTATAAAAATTTATAAATATGCATGACATTCGGGATAAAGCTGACATCAAAATATTTGTAGACGCTTTTTATCAAAAAGTTAGAATTGATGCTATGATTGGGCCTGTCTTTACTGCCCGTATTCCTAATGACAATTGGGTACCGCATTTAGAACGGATGTATAGCTTTTGGAACACTATTTTATTTGGGGTCAGCGACTATCGAGGGAATCCATTTGCTAAACATGAGCAATTGCCTATTCAAGCTCGACATTTTGAACGTTGGATTGGCTTATTAACGGAAACGGTTGATGCACTTTTTGTTGGTATGAAAGCGGAAGAAGTTAAAATGAGAGCCAATAAAATTGGGGCTGTATTTCAGGCTAAATTGGAATATATTCAGGCGAATGAGGCTACAAGAAAACCTTTATAAATTAACCTTCAATCCTCAAAAAACGCCTTTTTTATACTACCCGCCGCACAAACATTAATCGTTTACGCCAATAGCTGGACTTCATTATATTGGTGTGAATTACACCTTTGGAAGAAGAAGCGTGAATCATAGTTAATGTTTTACTAGGTTTAGACGTAACGATTCCCACATGCGATATCTTTTTTCCATCTTGTGAAAAAAAGACCAAATCTCCAACATTGGCTTTTTCGGTTACTATTTTTTTTCCTGCTTTGGCTTGACTGCGAGTAGTTCGATTGATGGAAATACCTTTTTGAGCAAAAATATATTGCGTAAAACCAGAACAATCAAAGCCATTTTTGGGCGAATTTCCTCCATAAACATATTGAACGCCCAGTTGTTTTTCCGCTGCTTGGATTAATTGCTTCCGCTTATCATTTTTAACAGCCACTTTCGGTTGACCTAATTTTTTGAAAAATTGGTCAATCTGAGTATCTAAATTAGGCGTCGAAAATACATTACCTATTTTATCTGGTTGCGTCTTCTTAATTATTTCCTTTTTCTTTTTGCTAGATTTCAAGCCTAGGTTCTTGCGAACTTCTTTAATTATTTCTTATGACTGACTATGACTTATGTTCGCATCGGCAAACAGTTTAGTCATTTTTTTGATGATTGGTTTTAGATACTGTTGGCTCATTATTTGGAATATCTATCAATAAAATATTTAGGTAAGTATTTTACTTTTAGTCACAAAAAAATCCATGTTAAGCACTATAGGTCAATTCCTTAACCCGTAGTGCTTAAGATGGATTATCTTTTAATAATATACATTGTTATTATTAGTCATTTCCTCTTCCTTTCTCTTTCTTTTTTGCTGCTTTTGCCGCTCTTTTTTCTTTCAACGTTTTTCCAGCTGCTGTTTTAGTACCTTTTTTTTGAGCACTTTTTCCTTTTGCCATGTCGCTTTTTTTAAAAAATTTAACTAAATATATTTTTGGGGAATAGCCCCCTTTCTATACTATGTAAGGTTGATTTGTTGATTATTAAGTTAAATCAATGCTATGGATTAATAATCAATCAAATCTATTAATACTTATTTCTGCCACCATAGATGGAGAGCAAGATAGGATATTATACTTATAAACCTAAAAATTTATTGTAAATCCTCTTTCAAATCCTCGAATTTTACTCAATAATACCGATTATTACAAAATACTACTTCTTCTTTATACAAATCCGTCCTGCTCTTCCTAATAATCAACTCATCCACCAAAAACAACTGCTCTTCCATAGCCTTATTCAAGATAGAAACCTCCAAAACGCCATCAGCAGGCAAGGTAAAAGGCAAATCTACCAAAGACCAACCATCATTAGCCATGACAGATAAAAAGTAACGAATTTGTGGGCGGTGTTGCCACATAACAGCACCTGTTGTAGGGTCTAGTAACTTAACATTTACGAAAGTATTGGCAACTGGAAATTTTTGCAAGTTATGCGCCCAAAAAGAAAGACGAATGTTATCTCCTTTTTTAGTATTGGGAACTTCACCTTTAAAGATAGTTTGGGGAGTACTGATATTTAAATTTAACCCACCATTACCTCGATAGGCAGCCGATTGGTCTTGGTCATCAAAAGATTGATACACAAAATTTTCGATACTATCGGTAGATAAAAAGCCATTGATGTTAAATAAAGTAGAATCTGCTTGCAAACGTTGTTGAATAGCTATTTTTCGATTATCAATCCGTTCTTGGAAACCCGATAGCGGCAATTCATAATAACGCATGGCATCTACGGCTTTTAAAAATTTCATCCCTTCTCCTAAATAAGGATATTTTTCAAGATGACTGGTATCTACCATCAATAATAAAGGTTTGTCGTTTTTAAAATCGGATAAAATAGTAGGAATATCGTAAGGTTCAGTTGTTGTTTGAAATAATTTATAGGCTCTGGAAACAGAACTACGGTTACCCATAGAAGCTATTAAAGGCAAACCTGTTTCCATAGATAAGGCGGAACTTTTTTGTTGAATCCGTCCGTGGACTTTGGCATTAAAATTATCCGTTCCTACATGGAAATAAGGAATGGGTAAAATGGCTTGGTAGTTGTCAAAATTGAAACCTGTTTTGTCTTTAAAGGTTTTACCTTCATAAAATTCTGGGACGGTATCCATGCGGTATCTTCGAGCATGATTAAATTGCCACGATTCATACACTAATAAAGCTAAAGGCAAAAGGAGCCATACTTTTTTCCTGCTAAATTTTCGATAGAGGTAAGTAAAAATGATAATATTGATGACGTAATAAAATATCCAATTAAATCGACCAACTGAACGGAACTGTTTTAATGGGCCTGAATAATCCAGTAAATTTTCAAAGCCAGGCAAAACAAACGGTATCCCAAAAGAAAAAACAACCAATACAAATGCCATGGCAAATAAGCGCCTTAAAAAATCCGCATCATCATAGACTAATTTTTCTAAACCTCGCATCATAATCAATTCGCTCTGCGCTACTTTCCCCGCTTTTTTGGAAGTTAAAACCGTCATCTTTTGGAAAAAAGAATTTTTGAACAAATGACTTATCCAATGGAATAACATGGTCAAAAATACCCCAAATCCAACAATCCCTACATAAGCTAAACCCTCTGAACTTACTTTTCGAATTTCAATAATATTTTCATTAATCCATTTATAATAAGGCATTCTAAGTGATAAAAATAAACCTTCCCAATGCGAAATGAAAATAAGAAAACCATAAGGTTTATCTGGTCGATTAGGCACGTCATATTGGGCAAACCAAATTAGGAATAGCGCATAAGGCAATAAGACTTGAAAAGAAAAATGAAGGGCATATCGAAAAAAATCTGATTTTGGAAATATCCATTTGCCCATTTCATTCCCCGACGGACGGGCTTTTTTCAAAAAGGAAAAGAAATAAAATAGGGCGATCATAAAAGCCGTAATGGCAAAAAAGTAGAATTGTATTAAAGAAGTTAATAAGACCGTTAAAAATAAACCAATGCTCGACCACCAATTAGGTCGTTCATCAAAACGCATTAAAAAATAAATCGTCGCAGGAATCGCATATAAATGAGCTAAGCCATAATGCCCAAATAAACGTTCTGCTTGGGGCGACATCATCGTCAATCCAATCGAAACAATGATGTTAAACCATGGAGGTATCGCTAATCGAGCGAATATTAAGTATAAAAAGATAGCACAAATTAGATAGGAAAACAGCATCGAATAATGCAAAATAGGAATCGAATAATCTGTTACATCTAAACCAACTGATTTTAAAAATTTTAAGCCATTAGAAATCAAAGGAATTGTCGAAGCAATCGTCACATGTTCTCCATACGGATAGCCCATTCCTTCAAATACGGTATAAGTAGCGTCGTACTTGGCGTGATAGGTGACGATATTATAGGCATTAAATGCATCTCCATACCCTTGAATCACATGGTTTGGCGAAGCGGTCAATATTTGCCCGAATCGAATGTATAAAACGATGCAAGTAAATAGGAGGAGTAAGAGAAATCCGAGTTTGTTTTTTTGTCGCAAATTGTTGGGTTTGCGGGTTGCGAGTTGCGAGTTGCGGGTTTTACGTACTGTATGAACCCGCAACTCGCAACTCGCAACTCGTAACTATAAAATCCGAAAGGTACGATTTATCCTAAAATTTATTAAAACTTAGGCCGAAAGCCTTAAAGTTTTCAAAAAAAAATTAATTTTAGCAGGTAGATGCAACCCTTATTGAAAGTATCCTGTCTCTTACTATAGAATATTTAAAACCCGAATATTCTTTTTGAGAAAAAAACCGACTTTCAATTTTGGTAGTATGAATCAAGGAATTTTGCATAATCTAGTGGGCAAAAATACTGTGCCTAAGGTCAAATTAGTCCATTCTAAATTCCCTGCAAATCAATCAAAATTAAAGCAGAGAAAAACACCAGACCCTTTGAATTACGCCGCAACGCACCAGGAAATCATAGATGACTGTAGGCAAGGCAACCGCCAAGCTCAGTTTGAATTGTATCGACTATACTCGAAAGCGATGTATAATATCTGTTTGCGGATGCTAAAAGATGACATGGATGCAGAAGATATTTTACAAAACTCTTTTGTAGATGTCTTTACCAAACTGCATACTTTTCAACATCAATCGGCTATCGGCGCTTGGATTAAACGAATTGTGATTAATAATTGTATCAATTTTCTAAAAAAACGACGTTTAGATATTGAAGAATTAAATGATAATCACATAAATGTGACCGATGAACGTCCTAATGATAATGATGCAGAAGATTACCCGATGTCCATAGAACAAATTAACCAAGCGGTGCATTTATTGCCTGATGGATATCGAGTCGTTTTTTCCCTTTATTTATTTGAAGGATATGACCATAAAGAGATTGGCGAAATTTTGGGTGTGACAGAAGCTACTTCAAAATCTCAATATAGTCGAGCGAAGAAGAAGTTGAAGCATATATTGAGTAGTCAATATATGTAGCTCAGACATTCCTGTCTGAGAAAACAAATACGCTATAGAGACTCAGACAGGAATGTCTGAGCTACAAAAAGACAAGTAATCAAAAAATATAAAACAGTTTTAGGCAGCAATGTCTGGACAACAAACAGCGATGAAAATGGATAATCTCGAACAATTCATACGAGACAACCGAGAAGAGTTTGACACGGCCGTTCCAAGTTTGAAAATTTGGGCGGAATTGGACAAACAATTACCTCAACCACAAGAAAAAACTGAAGCTAAGCGGATTTCTATCCGACGCTTCTTGAGCATAGCAGCAGCGGTGACTTTATTAATCGGCTTTGGAGTAGGTATTGGTTTTTCTTTATCTCCTAGCCCTGACCAAAGTGCCGTCACGTTGAGTGATTTGTCTCCAGAATATGCAGAAGTAGAACAATATTATGCAACGCAAGTCAATAGCCAATTAGCAAGATTGGCTAGTTATAAGGCAACTACACCAGAGATGCAGGCAGATTTAGCAGAGTTAGATCAATGGATGCAGGATTTGCAAAAGGAACTATCAATCGTTCCTAAAAGTAAGGAAGAAGCGGTGGTGAATGACATCATCGACCTTTATAAAACTAAAGTGGCCATTTTAGGAAAATTATTAGAAAGTATTCAATCAAGTAATCAAAAAAACAGTAATCAGCATGAAACCGTGGATATATAAACATCTGCTAGTCCTAGTCCTTGTGGGACTGGGCAGCGCCACTACCTTCGCCGCCGATGGGCGAGAAGAATTTACTAAGACCATAAAAAAAGAATTTGACATTAGTAAGAATGGAGAAATAGGTATCTCTAATCAATTTGGAAAAATAGAAATAAATACTTGGAATAAAGACAGAGCAAAGTTTTCGATTGTTATCTCTGTAAGAACGAGCTCAGAAGATAGAGCACAAGAAATATTTGATAGAATTGACGTTGATTTTTCTAATGGAAGTGATTACGTGAAGGCGGTTACGGAAATTGAATCACAGAAAAGTAAATGGGGTTGGAATGGCTGGAATGGCAATAATAACGCTGATTTTGCTATCAACTATGAAGTTTATCTCCCTAAAACTGTTGCTTTAGATATTGAAAATAGACACGGTAATACGTACATCGCTGAGATGTCAGGAAATGCCGAACTAGACATTGCACATGGTAATATTACCGCAGATGGCTTTACAGGATCACTAGAGTTTGAAATGGCACATGGAAATGGTACCGTCATTATGGCGAACAGTTTGGATGCCGATATTAGCCATAGTAATATTCGCTTCAAGAAATTGGGTAATGTACAATTGGAAACTGCTCATTGTCAGATTGATTTAGGCGATGCGAAGAAAATAAGACTAGATTCTAGACATACTAATTTTGAAATGGGAGACATTGAAGAATTAAGAGTAGATAGCCGACATGACCATTTTGAAATAGACGCAGTTAAATCTGTTTTCTCAGAATCGTCCCATAGCACTTATGAAATAGATAAATTATCCGTTGCCGCAGATTTTGATTGCCAACACGGAGGGGCTTATATTGATTATCTGGAGAAAGGATTTGATGAAATCATTTTATCAGGTTCTCATGCAGGCTTTAAAATCAGAATGGACGAATCCGCAGCTTTTGATTTAGATGCTTATGCGTCTCATGCAGGTATTCGCTATCCTATGGATATGGATATTTCCTACGAAAAAGATAAAAATAATGCCCATGAAGTGAGAGGAAAAAGAGGTGGTAGTGGCAATGCTGGAAAAATACGAGCTAGGCTAGCACATGGGAGTTTAAGAATACGGTAAGCAATTTCAAATTTTCAATTTTTAGTAACAATTTTCAAATGGAACAAGTCTTAAGCACCTATTGTACAATTGTATAACCTCTTAGTTTTCAGTAATAAACTGGTTCTTTTCTTTAAATTTTAAATTTACGAATTGAAAATTAAAAATTGTGTATTCCGTTTATCTATAAAATAAGCCGATTCGTAGAATCTAGTTTAATAAATAGTTAAAATAGTAGATATTTGAGTCAAAGAAGCCACCAACACCAAATAGTATAAAATACCAATTAAGAAATCACTTTTTAGTGTAAAAATTTTTCATACTAATCCGACTGAAAGTTTTTATGAGGCCGTTCCAATGGGAACGGCTTTTTTGTTACAGGATGACAAGATTTTTCAGGATTTACGGGTTGTCATCCATAGTGAGTGCATCTCAAATTGTCATTCGTAGCTTGGGCATTCCTGCCCGAGTAATGTCGCTTACCTTATGTGTTCGGGCAGGAATGCCCAAGCTACGGTTCTGAAGTAAACGCATCCGTCGGCAATCTCCTCAAAATAGCACTTTCTCAAAAATTTACAGAAAAAACAATCTACTACTACTAGCAATTAGTATCTTTGTCAAAATTGATTAGCTTGTTGGTTGAAATCAAATAGAATTGATAATAGTAAATCACCAATCTACTAATCACTAATCAACAAATCACCATTTCAAAAATGCTGCAAACCAATCAACTCCAGTTTTCTTATACGGGCGCACAAACAATGACTTTCCCTGATTTTACTTGTAAAAAAGGGGAACAATGGTTGCTATTAGGACAATCAGGAAGCGGTAAGACGACGCTACTTCATTTATTAGGTGGATTATTGTCGCCAACTAAAGGAGAAGTCAAAGTAGGTGAAACTTCCTTAAAATCGTTATCTACTGCTGCTTTGGATAAATTTAGAGGAAAGCATATTGGCATTATTTTTCAAAAAACGCATTTTGTGCGGTCTTTGACGGTACAGGAAAATTTGATTTTAGCACAGCAATTAGCAGGCGTAGCTATTAATAAAACTAGAATCTCGGACTTATTAAATCGGTTGAATGTGGGGCATAAGTTACATGCCAAGACGAATGAATTAAGTCAAGGAGAACAACAACGAGTTGCTATTGCTAGAGCGATTGTCAATCAACCAGAAGTTATTTTAGCAGATGAACCGACTTCTGCTTTGGATGATGAAAATTGTGAAGAAGTGATTCAATTATTGGAGGAACAAGCCGCCGCCGTTGGGGCGACTTTGTTGGTGGTGACGCATGATGGACGGTTGAAGGAACGATTTGAGAAGCAAATTGTAATTGAGTGATGAATTATAAGTGGTGAGTGATAAGTTTACTCAATACAACATATAACGTTTCCGAAACCTATATTTTTAAATTTCACATTTTCAATTTTAGATTTATAACGTATGAATCTTTTTAAACTAAGCTGGAAAAATCTTATCAATAATCCGTTATCCATGACGCTAAGTCTAGTGCTATTTGCATTAGGCGTAGGATTGATTTCGTTATTATTGATTTTAAATAAGCAATTAGAAGACCAGTTTGAAAAAAACTTAGCGGGAATTAATCTAGTAGTTGGGGCAAAAGGAAGTCCGCTACAATTGATTTTATCTAGTATGTATCATATTGATTCGCCTACGGGAAATATTCCGATTAAAAGCGCCAAGGCATTGATGAATCCTAAACATCCTTTGATTGGACAGGCGATTCCTTTGTCAATGGGTGATAGTCACCAGGGATATAGAATCATTGGCAGTACGTATGATTTATTTGGCTTGTATAATGGCGAAATAGGGGAGGGGAAACTTTGGTCAAAAGACATGGAAGTAACCATTGGCGCAACGGTAGCAGATAAATTGGGTTTAGGAGTAGGTGATGGCTTTTACAGTTCTCATGGTTTAATTATAGACGATAACCTAGTGCATGATGATGCACCTCAATTTAAAGTAGCAGGCATTTTTAAGCCGACAGGCTCGGTTTTAGACCAACTAATCTTAACCAACACGCAAAGTATTTGGAAAGTGCACGATTCGCATGCGCATGAAGAAGGCGAAAGTGAAGAAGGGCACGCAGAGGACGACCATGAAGGACATGACCATGAAGAGAGTCAGCAGTCAGCAGTTGGCAGTACACAGGACGATAATCATGATCATGATGACCATGAAGGACATGATCATAGTAATCACGACGACCATGACCACGCAGCAGCAGATACTCCCAAAGTCGCACCGACGAATGAATCTCTAATCACTAATGCCGATCAAAGCATTACCTCTTTATTGATTAAATTTAAATCGAATAATTACCGCACCTTAAATATGCAGCGGAATATCAATGAAAATACAGATATGCAAGCCGCAACGCCTGCTTTTGAAATCAATCGCTTGTATTCCATGATGGGAACTGGAACGGATGCCTTACAAATGCTCGCTTATGTGATTGTTTTTGTATCTGGGTTGAGTATCTTTATTTCTTTATTTTCTTCGCTGAGAGAGCGGAAATACGAATTGGCACTAATGCGAGTTATGGGGTCTTCTCCTACTAAAATATTTGCCTTGATTGTTTTAGAAGGATTGATATTAGCTGTTTTAGGTTATTTAATTGGTATTGCTTTAAGTCATATAGGGATGGAAGTCTTAGCTAAATATATGTCAGATGCTTATCGCTATTCTTTTTCTGGTGCTTTATTTTTAAAAGAAGAAATCTATCTATTATTTGGTGCTTTGGGGATTGGTTTTATTGCAGCTATTATTCCTGCTATTCAGGCTAAGAATACGGATATTTCACGGACATTAGGGAAATAGCGATAATTTCTAGCTTCAATTGTACATCTAAATTTTGTCTTCGTATAACTCTGTGTAACAATTACATGTAAAGAATTATTCCACAGAGATTCCGAGACAGACACAGAGGTACTCAGAGAAAAATAGACAAATGTATTACACTAGATTTTTTGTGATTCATAACTAGTTGCCTGTCTATCGATTTTTTTATTTGAATGATGAACTATAAATGATGAATTGGAAATTAAGTCTAGAAAAAAGCTTTTGCGTAATCTAACCTATTTAAATATAAAGAATCAGGCTATTTCAGCAGTCAAATTTTCGAATTTATCGTTCATCATTTATAGTTTCTCGTTTAACAATTATTCCAGCATTTTTTTTTAGTTTTACCTTCTTAAAATTTGAACCCAAATTTGAATGAGCTATATAAAACTGGAATATCCCATATTAGTGCAAAATATCCCTGCAAATGATAAGCCGAATTATCATTTGAAGCCTCTTTTTGTGCCTAGTCCAGTTGTGTCTAATAGGCGATTTGAATCAGCTGCAAGAAAATTACAAGATGCTTTAGCCAATCGACTAAAAGGTTTTGAGCTTAACTCAGAAAATACGGAGCAATTACTTTGGTATGCTTTTAATCCAACTTTAAAGTTTTCCACGCCCATTCTTCGATTCCCTATCGGTCGACAGTATTTTGATGGCGCTGTAAGTGTAGTAGAATTTGACTTAAAAGGGATGACTTTTATTTGTTTGCCTTCTTTCCAGCATTTTATGTTTATCGCTAGGGTGAATAATACAGATAAAACGAATATTAAAGATGCTGTAGAAAGCGCAGTTATTAAATATTTAAAAGCAGAAAGGATCGCCTTACAGGAAGACCTTGATTTTACGGAATATTACGCTGTAAAAGGCGCTTTTGTCACCACCATTTCTCAAAGTATAAAAATAAAACAAGGTGCATTTAAAGTAGAAAAATCGACGGATTCTTTATTCTTTGACAGTTTAGCACCCAGTTCAGATTTTGATGGTGGAACGGAAATTGAAAAAGTCGGGACTGATTTATTGCGAAAATATCCAGACAAATTACTACGTGCTTTTCAAAGAGAAAATTTAGTTCAACGTTTATTTAATACCCTCTATCATTCAGAAAACACGCCCATTGTATTAGTTGGCAAAGAAGGAGTTGGTAAACATAGTTTATTAAATGAAGCCATCTTTCGCTATCGACATTCCTATAAAAATAGAAATATAGAGCAATTACAAAGCGTTTGGCATATTGATCCTACTCGTATTATTGCAGGGATGAGTATTGTTGGATGGTGGCAAAAACGCTTTGAAGCCATTATAAAATTTGCGCAGGAGCGCCGTAAAGACATCGTTAAAAATTATACAGCAGATAAAATTGTATTTGACAACATTGTCGCCTTACAACGGATTGGAAAATCTGCCCAAAATAACATGACTTTAAGTGATGTCTTAAAGCCCTATTTAGAAAAAAGGAAATTGCAAATTATTCTAATTGCCACACCTGAAGAGTGGAAAATTGTACAAGAAAAAGACCGAAGTTTTGCCGACTTATTTCAAGTCTTACGTATTCCTGAGGTAACGTACGAAACAGCGGTAAAGATTGTCTTAGCACAACGCAAACAATTAGAATTAGCTTATGATGGTAATATTTCTATTCAAGCCATTCATCGCTTATTTACCATTCAGCGAAATTATTTAAAAAATAAAGCTTTGCCCGGTAGCGTCATGAAATTGCTACGGCAATTAGTGACTAAATATAAATCGAGCCCAGTAGATTTGCCAGAAGTAAGAGAAGAATTCCAAAACTTTAGTGGTTTAGAAGAATCTATTTTTGATACGGCTTATTCTTTTGAAAAACAGGAAGTTAGGAAAAAAATAAGCGCTTCTTTAGTAGGACAGCCCGAAGCAGTGGACACTTTAGCCAACGTTATTCATACCATTAAAGCTAAACTCGCCAATCCCACTAAACCGTTGGGGTCTTTTATGTTTATTGGGCCAACAGGCGTTGGAAAAACGCAAGCGGCAAAAGTGCTTTGTAAGTATTTGATGGGCGACGAAAAGCATTTGATGCGGTTTGATATGAATGAGTATATCGATGAAAGCGCTGTTCATAGATTGATTGGAGATTATTATAATCCAGAAGGGCAATTAACTGGAAAAGTGAGGTATAATCCTTTTGGTATTTTATTACTAGATGAGATTGAAAAAGCACATCCCAAAGTACACGATTTATTATTACAAGTATTAGATGATGGTCGATTAACCGATAGTATTGGCAGAACCGTAGATTTTACCAATACTATCATTATTATGACTTCTAATGTCGGTGCTAGGGCAGTCTCTTCCCAATTAGGTTTTGGGCAAAACCTGGACAATGATGCTGCCATTTACCGAAAATCAGTAGCAGATATGTTTCGCCCTGAATTTGTCAATCGGATTGACCGCATTGTTATCTTTAAACCACTCGAATTAGAACATATTCTCAATATTGCTCGACTGCAAATCAAAGAATTACTGCAAAGAGATGGTTTTGTTAGGCGGTCAACTATTTTAAATATTTCTCAAGAAGCGCTAGAATGGGTTGCTAAACGTGGCTATGATGCACGGATGGGTGGTCGGGCGCTCAAACGACAAATAGAACGAGATTTAACGGCGCTTTCTGCGGAGCAATTGGTGTCTACTTATAGCGACCAACCTATTTTGTTTGATATTTTTTATGATGGTACTAAATTAGTCCCCAAAATAGCTACCCTTGAATTTGTAGACAATATTGAAGATGACTGGCTGCCAGAAACACCTGATGAACGACAAGGTAGGCGGTTTTATGGGCAATTATTGCGGCGGATTGAACGCATTGAGCAACAAATTAGTCGTAAAGAACAGGCCGAAGAACAAAGTGATTTGATTGTTATTGGTAATAATAAAGGCGACCAATTAAATTGGCAACATTACGATTTTAAAAATAGATTGCTAGAAGTCAAAGAGCGGGTGCAAACGATGTTGTTAGGGTATCGAGACCGAAATTTTGACGAAGCTCCAGCGATACCATTTAGATTAAAACGTATCAAAAATAGTAGCTTTAATTATTCCAGTAATAGCGGCGATAAAGCTTATCGAAAAATGGTCAAAGACCAACTTTTTCAGCAAGAAGGTTTGCAAGAAGTTATTGAATATTATCGCCACGCAGCCGCTCAATTTGATAGCTTAAGCACTGAATTTCTTGATAATTTTCTGAATGTCTTTTTATTAGAATTAGCGGCCAAAGGATTTATGAAAGGGGCGACAGAGCAAGTGGTTTTTTACCTCGAAACAGGCATTATTGGGCTTGGAAAAAATGAGATGGACTATCTTTTTTCACATTATGAAAAAGTCTTTGAATTTTTAGATATTCGTACTATCCAGAACAAACAAGCAGGTACGCTGACTATAGAGGGTTATTCCCTTTATGATTTATTCAAAGAAGAACAAGGTATTCACATGTTCCGAGCCGTTCAAGGCAGTATGATTCCAATTAAGTTAAGGATTGAAAAAACAGGGAAGGAAGTCGTCAAACATCAAACATTGAAAGTTATTCGAGTCTATAGTGAAACTACGTTAACGGATGTAAGAACAGGTTTTTCTAATAGTATCGCCATTACGCCTGAAGAATTTAAGTTGTTGCTTTATGCGGGGGTGAGAAAACGATGGGGGTATTAATATAAAATTTTCAGACACTTATTATGACTATCAAACCATTAACGCTATTTTGATAAAGGATAAATCTTTTTCAGTACTGCTTCGATATTCGTATCGTGATATTTCTATCAAAATTAACTTTTATTACACAGCCCAACATTTCTATCAAATAGTTGCTTCGTTTGGTTCGCCATACTCCTCAATTATTTTCCTTTCACCCGATTCCACAAATCACTAAAAACACCACTGCGGTCCTCAAAATCTCTAGTTTCAAAAGCATTGACACCACCTTGTCCATCAGGCACAATCGTAAACTTAAACACATAATCTTCGGGTTGAGCAGGACGTTCCTTGGTTGTACCATACCGCAAGTCCCCAATCTGTAAAGTATCACCGTTCATGGGGGTAACAGTATAATATCCATCTGAAAACCATTGTAAGATTTGAATATCAGTGTCTTCTTTATAGACATCCACTAAATCGTGATTTTTCGGTGTTTTATAAAACTGGTAAACCTTTGGCTGTTTGTCTAACAAAGAATACGAACCATAATAATAACCAGCCTTTGTTTCCGCTACGCCTTGCCAGAGAATATTATTAAATATAGAAGGCCCTGTTCTAAATCTTTGAAAGTCGATATTTTCTGCTTGTAAGGATTGTTTGAAGACTTTATCTATTCTCTGTTTATTAAAAACCGTAAATAATAAATAAGCACTACTTAGAATAATGCCTAGCCCATTTAAATAACGGCGCATCCCTTTATCTCGTTTATAAAAAGAAGCAGCAATGAGGCAAGTTAAAAAAGGAACGGTATAAATTGGATCCGCTACAGAAATGGTATTGAATGCCACTCGATAGTCGGAAAAGGGCGCAAATAACTGCGTTCCGTAAGCAGTAAAAGCATCTAGCAATGGATGGGTGAAAATTGACCAGAAAAATAGCCAAGTCCAGTCTTTTCTAGTGGCATTGATAGGCGGTAGTTCTTTAGTGAGGTAAGTTTTAGCTAGACGAACCATGCTCCAAATGCCCAATCCTGCAGAAATACCTATCAGTATATAATTATAATCACCACCAATTACTTTAGTTGCCAAATTGAGAATAAAGGCAGCAAAGGCAGTAAATAGTAAGGTAGAGAGAAAGACCAGTCCTTTATAAAATTTATTTTGATACAACCCACTTTGATAGAGTTTATCAACCAAATAGCCAAATAAAAAAGGAGTCGTTACTGCAAAAAAGATAGAATGAGAGATGCCTCTATGAAAAGCCAAAGCTTGCATATCTGTCATCATGAAATTTCCTAAAACATCTAAATCAGGAATAGTACCACCTACAGCACCCCATAGCATGGCTCGATTGCCTATTTTTTTTCCTAATACAACTTCACCACAAGCAGCACCTAATACAATTTGAGTTAACGAATCCATGAATAATTTTCAATTTATGATTTTCAATTTTTCAATTTGGTTTTGAGGGCGTTGACTTTTATAGAATGGCATCTTGTTAACAACCTTTTTTATTATCTTTTGTGTCTACTAGTTTAATTAACAAGCAATTGAAGACAAGGTTCGATAGAAATCTGAAAACTAAAATTTTTAAATTGGAATTTGAAAATTGCCCAGTGTTTCTTCAATAATAGCATCTAAAAAATCACTTAACTCCCAACCCATTGCGGCTACTTGTTGGGGAATAAAACTTTGTTCTGTCATGCCTGGTATCGTATTAATCTCTAAAAAATGGAAAATTCCATCAATCAAAATATAATCGACTCGACACATTCCTTTGCAATTCAATAACTCATAGATCTCTTTAGTTCTATGCTGACATTGTAGCGTAAGTGCATCTGAAATTTCGGCAGGTGTGATTTCTTCACTTTCATTTTCGTACTTTGCGCTATAATCAAAAAACTCATTTTCTGTACGAATTTCTGTAATGGGCATCACTATAACCTCTTTTCCTTTTCTAAAAATACCATTGGAAAATTCTTGCCCTTCCATAAATTGTTCAATAATCACCTCATCATCGAATTGGAAAGCTTTTTTGGTAGATGTTTGGATACAATTTTCATCAGGAACTTTGGTGATGCCATAACTACTACCATTTTTGTTAGGTTTGACAAATAGCGGAAAACCCATACTTTTAATATCATCTACATCAATGGGTTGGCCTCGTCTTAATAATCTAGAATCTGCCATTGGAATACCATAAGGTCTTAAAAAGTCCTTGGTACGTTGTTTATTAAAAGTCAAGGCACTTACAAAATGGTCACATCCTGTACAAGGAATTCCTAATAATTCAAAATAGCCTAAGATACTACCGCTTTCGGCTGGATGACCATGTAGCATCAAAAAAACTAAATCAAACGTAAGCTTTTTTTTGTTGATTAATAGAGAGAAGTCATTCATGTCTAATTGAACACCAGTTGCTTGTTCTATGAATTGCTTCCCATTTAATTCAATAAGGTAACGATTATATTTATGCGAGTTGAGATATTTTTCAACCGTCTTTGCGCTTTTTAAGGAAACACCTCTTTCTGCTACATTTCCGCCAGTTAGGATGGCAATATTTAATTTTTCCGCTTTCAAAGTATGATAAAATTAATGGTTAACAAGAACCGATGATTAGATATGGAATGAGGTGCAAATTTAATTTAAAATACCTAAATCAAGTATTTGCGATGCAAGAACTTTTTAAAGTACCTTTTTTAATGAATTCTAACATTAATTACTCCCATTTTTCTTGACTAAATTTGGCCTAAAAACACTTAATTCTATTTATATAACACTATAGATAACGGTAGTCGATAGAATGATTTTAAATATTAGGTTTTCTGTGATGTATTTTTAAATTGTATAATGGCCATTTATATGTATAAGTTCATATAGTTACTTATTTTTATAAAAGAGATAACTAAAAATCATATTTCAATAATTGTGAAAAAAATGAATTTTATGACTAGAATTCAGGGGGAAAACAAGGCTAAATATTTGTAAATAATTATTTTATATATTTTAAATTTTATTTAATTATTTGTGACGGGCTTATTTTTATAAAATTCACTAAAAAAAATTTATTTTCCCTTGAAATTGTTACTTTTTTACTTATTTTTCAGTCAGAAACGATATATTTTTATAAATAACTTAGTCATAATATGTAGAATTAACAAAAATTACTATTTTGCTGACTAAAATACATTTACTTACAGTAATTTTTCATAATTGCAAACTAAAATCCAACTATGAGAGTAAGAGTCTTTCGTCGTGAAGGTAACAATCAGTATTACTTCCAATTTTTGAGAGATGACGGCCAGGTTATCCTAAATAGTGAGGGTTATACCACTGAGGCTGCCAGAGATAATGGCGTTCAATCTGTTATTAATAATGCCGGTAATGCGGATAGATATGAAGCTCACAGTAATGATGGGGGCGGATTTTATTTTATCCTTAATGCTGGAAATGGTCAAGAAATTGGTCGTAGTGTTACTTTTCGTAAGGAAAATAGCAGAAATGCTGCGATTACACTTATGCAAGGTGAGGCAACAAGTGTTGAAGGCGGTGGAGATACTGCAACAACAGCGACTACTGCTGAGACTACTGTTCAGAAAGTAGTAGAGCCTTACAAAGCATCGGGAAATGAGGATAATTATAAGCCTTTGAATTTTTACGAAACTCGAATAACGGGTGTGGATAACGGATTCGATTCCTTTTCTGAAGGCGGTGAGCATTATTTTACTTATAATTTAGGTGGTAATGTTTATTTGATTAGTGAAGGATATACTTCTACTGGGGCTAGAGATAATGGTATTCAGTCGGTTACGAATAACATGAATAATGAGGCTAGATACCAGCGTCAACAAGATCCTAAAGGTCATTTCTTTTTCAACCTGAGAGCTGGCAATAATAAGGAGATTGCTACTAGTCGTTGGTTTGATGACCAAGGAAATATGGATAGTGTGATTGCTCGAATGGTCGCAGGTCTTGGGTTGGGTGGAAGAAGAGTAGAAGAAGGTACTCAATTACAAGCAGCTAACCGAGATGCAAATATTGCTATTGCCGCACCTCCTGCTCCAAGAGAGATGGGTGAGCCTAAGAAGAAACGAAAGAAACGAGATACACCGAAGAAGCCTAAGGCTGAAAAGGTGTATGTTGCTAATGGGAATTACTTGTTTAATGATTTAACCTACCAAATTTTTAGAAGCGGAAATAATCGTTATTATTTTACTTTTAAAACACCTGAAGAAAAGACTTTATTCCTAAATGCGGACGTGAGAGGGTTTGAAACACAGGAACAAGCACAAGCTGTTGTTGATCAGATTATGCTTTATGCACCATATGAAGATAATTTTGAAGGTAAGCAGGCGAGAAATGGTAAGTTTTACTTTTATATTAAAGGGGAAGATGGTAAAAATATAGGAAAAAGTTTCTTCTACGGAACTGCAGAAGATATGCAGTCTTCGGTTGGCTTATTATTAGGCAGCGAAGCTCAAATTGCAGCACTGAAAGGAAGAGCAGCCAATTTGAATGAAGATGAATATTTAGCATGCAGTGCCTATGCTTCTAATGAAGATGGTTTCCATAAATTTACACACGATAATGGCGAACACTACTTTGGCTATAATCATGGTGGAAAAACTTATTTGCGTTCTGAAGGATATACTACTACAGGCGCAAGAGATAATGGAATTGCATCTGTTCAGAAAAATGCCCCTATAGAGGCACGTTGGAAGACGAGGCAAGATGAAGCCGATGGAATGTGGTACTATGCGCTTCGTGCAGGTAATAACCAAGAAATTGCGCTTAGTTGTGGTTATGAATCAGAAGCAGCTATGACTACTGCTTGGGAATGGATGAGAGGAGAAGAGTCAACATTGGGCACAGGTGCTCAATTTGTTGGAGGAATGTGGTATTCAGGTGCTTGGTTGCGAAGAAAAGCGGAAGAAGAAGCCGCTGCAAAACGTGCTGCTGAAGCTGCTGCCGCTGCGAAGAAAGCGGAAGAAGAAGCTGCTGCAAAACGTGCTGCTGAAGCTGCCGCTGCGAAGAAAGCGGAAGAAGAAGCCGCTGCAAAACGTGCTGCTGAAGCTGCTGCTGCGAAGAAAGCGGAAGAAGAAGCTGCTGCTACCACTGCTAAGAAAGCTGCTGCCGCCGCTGCTGCTGTTGCTGCCGCTGCACTTGCTGCCAAACAAAAAGAGGAAGAAGCAGTAAAAGCGCAGGCATTCGCTGCTGCTGAAGCAGAAAAGAATAAAGATAAAGAAGACGACTATTTAACTTGTAAGGCTTATGAAGGCCATGCTGTAAATGATAAGCGTAATAATGTAGCTTTCTTTAAAGGAGAAGATGGACAGTATTATTTTGCACTTTATAATGAAGAAGGTGGTGTTCGACTGAGAAGTGAAGGCTTTAAAACGGCACAAGAAAGAGATCAAGAATTATCTGGTGTAGTAAGACTGAAAGATAATCAAGATTTCTATAAGCGGAAAGAGAGAGGCAAATATTATATGGATATTCTCTATGATGAAACTGGTCGAGAGGTTGGTAGAAGTTGTTTGAGAAATGCGGAAGAGGAAGCCGCTGCCGCTGCTGCGCTAATTGCTGCTAAACGAAAAGCGGAAGAAGAAGCTGCTGCAAAACGCGCTGCTGAAGCTGCTGCCGCTAAGAAAGCGGAAGAAGAAGCTGCTGCTGCTGCCACTGCTAAGAAAGCTGCCGCCACTGCCGCCGCCGCTGCCGCTGCTGCACTTGCCTTAAGACAAAAAGAGGAAGCGGAAGTAAAAGCTCAAGCATTTGCTGCTGCCGAAGCAGCCAAAAATAAGGATAAAGAAGACGATTACTTACCATGTAAGGCTTATCAAGGTCACGCAATAAATGATAAACGAAATAATGTAGCTTTCTTTAAAGGAGAAGATGGGCAGTTTTATTTTGCTTTATATGATGATAATGGTAATGTTCGATTGAGAAGTGAAGGCTTTAAAACAGCACAAGAAAGAGATCAAGAATTATCTGGTGTAGTCAGATTGAAAGATAATCAAGATTTCTACAAGCGATTAGAGAAAGGTAAATATTACATGGATATTCTCTATGATGAAACTGGCCGAGAGGTTGGTCGAAGTTGTTTGAGAAATGTGGAAGAAGAGAAAGCTGCCGCTGCACTTCTTCTGAAACAAGCAGAAGATAAAAAAGCTGCTGCTGCTGCCGCTGCGGCTACTGCCGCCGCTGCCGCTTTAGCTGCAACGCAGAAGAAAGAGGAGGAAGCTACTGCACTTGCCTTAGCTGCTAAACAAGAAAAGAAGCGTAAAGCTGCCGCTGCTGCCGCTTCGGCTGCTGTTGCTGCTACTGCCGCAACAAAAGTTGTTAAAACGACTAAGAAAAAGGAGAAAGTTGCTGCGGTCGCTGCTGCTACTACGGAAGGTTCGGGTACGATGGGGTGGTTGCCTTGGCTACTATTACCATTATTATTGGCTGCTGTCTTTTATTTTACTAAAGGATGTTATGGGTGTGATGACGCTGCTGCTGGCTTGCCAACACCAATGGACGTTAGTTCAATCGTTACTCCACCAGTTCGAGCAAATGCAGTTGCTGATGCGGCTGCTAGATTAGCTGCGACGACTTGTGCTTGTAATAGTGACTGTAAAGTGATGAGCATTCCAACAAATGGTAGAGCACAAATCTTAACTCGACTAGGCACTAATCCTGAGTTTGGAAATGCACATGATTTAACTGGACCTCAATTCTTAGGTAGATTGAGAAACCGTTATGCGACAGAACCAGCAGATACGAAATTCTTAGATGAATTATTTACTTGTATGGGCTATACGAATGGATTTGCAGATGCCACAGCAGATATCTTCTCAGTTGTTACGCTTCCAAACGGAAAAACTGGTAACATGGGATATGGTGCTAATCACGGCACAACTTATGCGACTTTAAATGCTAAAGATGCAAAGGATTTAGAAGCCTTTAAAATCGAAGCAGCGAATGGTTGTGATGTACACTTCATGAAGACTTGTGGTAATCATTTCTTCTTCTGTAACTAATGACAAAATCAATTGAGTAACTGTCGGTTTATCGAATAGGGACTTAATTTGACGGATAAATTAAAAGCCGCTTGCTAATTCATTTTAGTAAGCGGCTTTTTTTGTTTTGGATAAAAATTAAGAATATTTGATACATTGCCAAATTAAACTAGATTGTCGATTTCAGTCAACGAAAGGTCTTGATTTTTAGATAGAATTCAATGAAATGCAATGTGTCAAAAAACGAAAATTAAAAGAGACCGCAAAAAGAACTTTAAATCGTTCCATTTTCCTAACAAATTACTTTTCTTTGCAGCTCCAAATAGACTTCTTTCTTTTTTATGGAAATTTATAGCGCTAGGTTCGCTCAAATTTTTGATTAATACATAAATTACACGAAATAATATTCTGTATTAAAAGTATTTTTATCTTTAAAACAGTATTTTGTTCGTATTTATTTTTATTAAATAAATATAATTAAAATATTATTTTTAACCCTAAAATAATAACCTGAAAAGAGTTTATTTAAAATAAATAAAATTCTGCATTTTAAACATAAATCAAAATATTATTTTGATAATATTTTATTTTATTAACTAATTTTGGGCGAACCTAGCGTTATAGGAAATTCCTTCTCTTAAAACTATAAAATATAAGGTCAATAAATTGATGACTTGCCAACAACCTTATAAAGACCGACTTTTTACAATAATATTATATTAGACAAATTATGAATACGAATATTTATCGAAGGATTGTGGATAGCCAGTGGTTTCAAAGTACGATTATTTTTTCTATCCTTGCTGCTGGAGTGATTGTAGGTATTGAAACTTACGGCGATGCGGTAAAAGAATGGTTGCCTTTATTACACGGATTAGATTATGCCATTTTATTTATTTTTACAGTAGAAGCAATTATTAAAATAGCCGCTGAAGGAAACCGACCGCTGAATTATTTTAAAGACCCTTGGAATATCTTTGATTTTTTGATTGTAATCGTTTGTTGGATGTCTGTCTTTTTACCCAATATTAATGCTGGTTTTGTGGCTGTATTTCGATTGGCTAGGATTTTAAGGGTTTTACGCTTAGTAACAGCTCTGCCGCAATTAAAAATGTTAGTAGATGCGATGCTAAAAAGTATTCCATCTATGGGCTATGTAAGTATTCTTTTATTTTTATTATTTTATATCTATGGCGTATTAGGCGTATTTATGTTTGGCGAAAATAACCCTGTTCATTTTAAGGATTTGCAAACCTCACTGATTACTTTATTTCAAATTACGACTTTAGAAGGATGGGCAGATATTATGTATATTAATGTCTTTGGTTGTGATCATCCACAATGGGGAAGCGAATTTTGTCCAAGCCCTGTTGCGAGTGGAGTAGGAGCGATTATCTATTTTATTTCCTTTGTTTTGATTGGGACGATGATTGTTTTGAATCTATTTATAGGGGTCATTATGAATAGTATGGATGAAGTGGCAACGGAACAAAAAATGGAGGAATTAGCAAGTGCTAAAACTGCTGGAGGTGCGCCTAGCTTAAACCATGATATTAGTCGCCTACAAATTCAACTAAAAGAAATGCAAAATCAGCTACTGTTTATAGGTCATCGGATAGAACGAGAAGAAGAGGATCGGAGAGGTTAAAGAAGTGATGAGTTATAAGTGGTGAGTGATGAGTGTCTATAACTCATCACTCACCACTTATAACTCATCACTATTTTAACTATACATTGCGTTAATTTCTTTTTCAAATTTCTCTCTCACAACTCGCCGCTTAAGCTTCATCGTAGGCGTTAATTCAGGCTTAGAACCATCTTCTTTTACTGCATCCCAAGTGATTGGCAATAAAGTGAATTTTTTGATTTGCTCAATATGACTAAAAAGGGGATTGAACTGATCGATAATTTCTTGGTAGCGAGCAATTACTTTGTCATTTTTACAAACTTCTGCTAAGGAAGTAAACGGAATGCCATTTTCTTTGCACCAATCTTGTAATGCTTGGGCAGAAGGGACTAGCACCGCAGAAACAAATTTGCGCTTCTCGCCAACCACCATCATGTGTTCAATTAAAAAATCTTCTTTAAATTTATTTTCGATAGGAGCAGGCGCTACATATTTACCCCCCGATGTTTTTAATAATTCTTTTTTACGATCTGTAATTTTTAAGAAATCATGACCGCCTGGTCCTTTAACCATTTTTCCTATATCTCCCGTTTTAAACCAAACTTTGCCATCAATATCCTTAAACACTTCCGCATTTTTCTTTGGCTTATTATAATAACCTTGCATGATATTAGGTCCGAAAGCTAAAATTTCTCCTTCGCCTGCTCGATATTCCCCTTCTGAACGATCAATTAAAATATCTACGCCTTCAATTGGGCGACCAACAGTACCCATAAGAGCACCTCCAGGTTCATAAGTATTTATTGTTAAGGACGGAGAGGTCTCTGTTAAACCATATCCTTCTCTAATTGGGATGCCAGCAGCAGAAAAGACTCGCATAATTTTAACAGGACAAGGTGCTGCACCTGTGACAATTCCGTTGACATTGCCACCTAGAGCATCTCGCCATTTGCTATAAATTAATTTATCTGCAATGCTTTGTTTTATACGAGCAAGTCCAGTATATTTTTTATCATACACGTAATCATCCGTAAGACTTAATGCCCAGAAGAATAGTTTTTTCTTGAAACCAGTTAAGGCTAATCCTGTATTGTAAATTTTTTCATAGACTTTTTCTAATAATCTAGGAACAGTCGTAAAAAAGTAGGGTTTTACTGCTTGCAAATCCCCTTCAGGTCCTCCTAAGTTATTTGTTCCCGTAAAATAAACTTTTGCACTTTTTGCCATATAACTATAGGAGACGGTACGCTCAAAAATGTGACACATGGGCAGGAAACTTAGTACTTGGTTGCCTGGTTTGGTCGGTAATAAGTCAATGGTACTTTTGATAATGTGTACTAAATTATTATGTGTTAGTACAACTCCCTTTGGATTACCTGTTGTACCAGAAGTATAAATGAACGTAATGATATCGTCTGGCTGAATCGTGTCTGCTATCTTAGCAACTTCTGCTAATCGACTTTCATCCATTAAATCTTCGTAATATTTTCGACCCGTTTGTCGGTCGAAAGTATAAATATCTTCTAAGGTCGAAATATTGGCCTTGGCTTTAATTACTTTATCATAGAGATCATTTGTGCCGACAAAAGCATATTTTACTTCTGCATCATTAAAAATATAATCATAATCAGATGAACTAATAGTAGGATAGACGGGTACTGTAATAATACCTAGTTGTTGAGCCGCCAAATCCATAATAGTCCATTCTGGGCGATTTGTATAGCTAATTAACGCAATTTTATCTCCTTTTTGTAGACCAAGATTAAGTAATCCACCAGCCATTTTTTGACTACTACGGATGATTTGTTCCGTACTATAAGAAGTCCATTTATCACTACCTGGCAGGCGATGACTAAAAGCTTCTTTTAAAGGAAAATTTTTTTGTTGGTAGAAAATGGTATCAAATGCTCTTGTTATGTTTTGCATACTTAATAGTTTATTTACAACAGAATATAGCTAAGATTCAAAAATCTGAACTACCAGTAGTCAGATAATAGGCAAATCTACTAGTTAAAAAACGCTGTACTTTTAGCTTTGTGTGCTATTTTGAAGCACTATGTTTATTTTTAATATTTAGTAAAATTGCAATATATTGGCTTAAAAATACATTAATTATAAGAATTGTAAAGTTATCAGATTATCTGAAAACTGTTCGTATTGAAGTGAATTATTTGGATTTTTTATACTTTTAGTCAAAAAAGGCAGCTTTTTATAAAAAAAATAATTTTTTTTTTTTGTAAATTCGTATTAGAAAGTGACTTGATAAAAGTAGTGCTAATCTAAAAAAAATAGAGAACTGTTGATTTTATTTTGACAGATATTTTACATAGTTTAACTTTTTTAGATACAACTGTTTTTCAACGGTTTATCTAAATGTAGATGTGAAAAGCGTTGATTTACAGAAGGATAGGTTAAAATGTTGATAATCAGTAACTTATTTAAATATTTTGTTATATGATTAAATGAAATAATTTATAAAAAAAAGTTTGTGTAACTACTAAAAAAACGATAACAAGAAACTTTTTGGCAGGATTTTTTGTACTTAATGTAAAAGAGCTGACGATATATATATTTTTAACCTAAAAGTCAAATTTTTTAAGCGTACATTTAAAAAAATAGTAACTTTTAGGTTTGCAAATCGTATTTTTACTCAACCAATACTAAAATAATCTTAAACCAAAATTCCCATGCGTCAACTTAAAATTACCAATAAGATAACGACGAGAGAAAGTCTTGCATTGGATAAGTATCTAAATGATATTGGTAAAATATCCATGCTCAATGCAGAAGAGGAAGCGGAAATGGCGCGCCGTATTCGAGGCGGTGATGAAGCTGCATTAGAACGCTTGACCAAAGCTAATTTACGTTTTGTGGTGTCTGTTGCTAAACAGTACCAGAACCAAGGACTTTCCTTAAGTGATTTAATCAATGAAGGAAATGTTGGCCTCATGAAGGCTGGCAAAAGATTTGATGAAACTAAAGGCTTTAAATTTATTTCCTACGCCGTTTGGTGGATTCGTCAATCTATCTTACAAGCAATTGTAGAATATTCTAGAATTGTTCGTTTACCACTCAACAAGGTTGGTTCTTATAATAAAGTGAATGAAGCGTATTTGTCCTTTGTCCAAAAATTTGAACGAGAGCCTACTAATGAAGAATTAGGAGAAATATTAGGGATGACTGCTAAAGAAATTTCTAATATGTTGAAAGGAAATGGTAGACATTTGTCCGTCGATGCACCGCTTAGTGGTGAAGATGGGGATTCTACCATGTTGGACGTTATTTCTAGTTCACAAGATATGACACCTGATGGTCGGCTAATGGATCAGTCTTTGAAGGAAGAAGTGCAAAATGGTTTATCTATTTTATCTCCTAGAGAGGTGGAAGTACTTTCTTCTTATTACGGGTTGAACAACCATAAATCGCTAACACTCGAAGAAATTGGCGAATTATATGGTTTGACTAGAGAAAGAGTTCGACAAATTAAAGAACGAGCGATTCGTCGCTTGCGTAAATCTTATAATCGAAATGCTTTGAAATCTTACTTAGGATAACGAAGTATTTTAAGCAATTAAAAAAGCCGAAAGAAATGTACATTTCTTTCGGCTTTTTTAATTTATAAGTATAGGTTTATGAGTTGATAAGCTGCTAAGTTAATGAGGCATCTCATAATCTCATTCCTTCATAATCTCAGCCTTACCTATTATATGGAGATTCATTAATCCAATTGAATTTCCGTGATAATAATAAAAAATCAGCTAAGTTCTTTTTGTGGACTAGACCATTGGTTTTTAGTTAAGTCGGTAATTGTCATTTTATGTCGTTTTTGATGTTGCCTTGAAATTAAGGAATTATGTTTGAACGACTTAATTTTCTTAGGAGATTAACCTATTATTGGCTCGTATAATGGGAACTTCAGTTCCACGAAAAACTTAGTTGAAATGAAGTTTCATGATACCAAAAAAGCCTTGACACTGCAATGTATCAAGGCTTTTTTATATGGAATGGAGCTTTAAAAACTATTAACGATACACGCTGTACCGTCACTATATTCACCCAAACAAATTATCATATTGATTGCCACTTCCAGAAGACCGTTGTGTTGGTTGAATAGCAGGTCGATCACTATTTAAATCTAATCCTTCTAACTCATTTCCTTCCATCAGCATAAGGGTACTTTTCTTTTCCCATTCTTCTAACATGTTCATGCCATCTTCTTCAAAAACGCCATTTTGTAAATCAATAGAATTCATAAAGTTGGAAGACATTTCCATAAAAGTTTCCATTTCACCAACTTTATTGGCTACATCATCCGCTATATTTTCCATCGCCGCATCAAACATTGCTCGTTTATCAGGATCCCCAGACATGACACTCATGGCGGATTTCATAGCAGAATGAGACGCTTTTATAGCTTTATGTTCTTGTTCTTTAATCATCACTTGGTCTTTGGTATCTTCCAAGAGGATTTCAGAATTTTGGTACATTTTAGTCAAAATACGATATATCACTTCCATTTTTTTATGGAGTTTGTCGTATTTACTATTACTCTCTTTTAACCTTGCTGCTTTCCGAGTGGAGAGTAATAATTGTTTCTGATTGCCTTGTGTTTGCGCTCGATTGGCTAACTTTAGGTTCATGTCAATGTCCTTATTATTCTTGGTCATGATGTCCTTCATCTTACGCATCTGCCCTCTTAAAGCACCAATTTGTTGACTCATTTTACCTAAATTACCTTGCAAATCGTCAATGTAATTTTTTAGAATACCAATTGGATCAATCGTTACAAACCAGCCTGTAATAGAACGCATTACACTCTTGTACATATAGCTGACTAAACCCCGCATTTTGGGGTCTAAAACCATATACACGATGGCGGCTAAAACCATTAAAGTTGCACTTAAATACAGGATGTTTCCTAGAATAGTTGTTAGAATACCAGTCGTTATTAAATAACCAACACCAGCAGCAACACCTAATAAAAAGATAGCACCAGTAACGCCTTCAGGGCGCTGCCAAAAAGATTTTTGTGTGTTTTGTGGTCTGAATTCAGCTAAATCTGCCATATATTATAGTGTTGTCAGTTGCCAGTTTGTCTGCTGCTAACAGGTAACGGGTAACTGATTTAAAGATAAGTGTTAAAATTGTCGATATCGGATTTTATCTGGTCGATAAAATTTTCATGGGTGCGTTCAAAGTTATTTTGCGTCCCCATAATTTTTTCTTTTTCTGCTTGAATTTGCTCATCAGCAGTATCAATCGTATGTTGATGCTTTTCAATTTGCGCTTTTAATTGCGCTATTTTTTCGTTGTACTTGACGATTTGTTCTTTTAATTTTTCTACCTCTTTTATTTTACCACCCACCTTCTGATTAATTCGCTTAGCTAAAGCTGCATCAAAATGTTCTTTTTCTTGATTGATGATTTTGGCGTAATAATTGGCAGATTCCATCAATTTTTTCTTTGTCAAACCAACCGTTGAAGCAGTTGCAAAAGCAGAGCGAATAGCCGTACTTTCGTCAATGTTCATTTTGGCCATGGCGCCTAAAGATTGCTTGAATTCGATATAATCAAACCCTGGTTGATTGCTTCTTTCTAAAGCCTTGATAAAGAGGGTAACAAATTTTTGCTCTAGCTCAGGATGCGAACCGAATAATTGGGACAAATTCTTTTGCATAGTATTTCTATCTAATTTTGAGTGCAATTTAATATACCTAGTTGATACTTCCAAAGTATTTGCCTCCTTTATTGGACACTAGTCGATTTAGTGCTAACTTATTCAGTATCAGTAAGGGAGTAATCAATAAGTGTTAAAGGAATTTTTGTAAAATATTAGGACTATTTAAATAGTATAGGGCAAGAAGGTCTACTTTGTTTCAAAATAGGAAATTTCCCTACTATAAATGGATAAAAATAAATACAAATTCGTTGACGGATTAGACTTAATAGACGAATGATGATTAGTTGCGGATTAAATGGATTAACGGTCGGTTGATTGCTACAACGGATGTTGCTGCCACGGATGTTCTTTTAAAAAGAGTATTCGCTTTTTTACGAATGTTTTTGACAATGGGCTGACTACCAAAAAAGTAATTTTGAGTAAAAAATATTCGTGAAAATCTAGCATCTGTAGCAACAATATCCGTGGCAAAATATCCGTGGCAAAATACATCCGAGGTATAACCAAAACATCTTCTTCACTTTTGACCATTAAAAATTGCTATTGTTCTAAACATACCCTATATTTATTTTTAATAAGAACAGGACAAAATAGCTACAACCTTTAGACTATTTTAGCATTGATTAGGCAAAAAGAAACAGACACAAAATCTTAGCTCTTTAAGTCTAATAAATAATTTGACAGCATGAGTAAAAAAATATCAACAGGCACGATTCTTTTAGCCGAACCGTTTATGGTAGACCCGAATTTTAAGCGGTCAGTCGTACTGCTTTGTGACCATTCGAAGGAAGAAGGAACCGTTGGCTTTGTCCTTAATAAAAATTTAGGCTTACAAGTGAATGAACTAATTTTAGACTTTCCATCCTTTGATGCCGAAGTGTATTATGGGGGCCCTGTTCAAACGGACAGCATTCACTATATCCATAATGTGGGAGATTTGCTAGATAATAGTACCAAAGTAGTAGATGGTGTTTGGTGGGGTGGCGATTTTGAGAAATTGAAATTTTTGATTACTTCTGATTTAGTTAAACCCGATAATATTCGCTTTTTTGTAGGCTATTCAGGTTGGTCAACTGGTCAGTTAGACAAAGAACTGACACTCGGTTCGTGGGTCATTACCGAAATGTTTGCCAATTATTTATTCAACAATAAATCGGATTCCCTTTGGCAGGAAGTGATGAAAAATAAAGGCGATCGTTATGAAGTGATTGCGGATATGTCAGATGGGTTGAATTGGAATTAACTACAGGATGACAGGTTTGTGTAAGATTAACAGAAAAGGCGTTATCAAAATTTGGTAACGCCTTTTCTGTTTTATTAGGATTGTTTGGGAGGTTGATATTCCAAAATATTTTATAAAAAACATCTATTTGACTGCTTTTAAAATGGTGAGTTTCCAGAATTTAAAGTAAATTGCTACCCTAAGTAGCTCGGGCATCTTGCCCGAGTAGCTGTATTCATTATAGCAAAACATTTCTCAGGTAAGATGCCTGAGCTACTACGAAACAACTACACAAAACATGTTAGAAAATTGGTTGAAAGCTGTAAAGATTGAAACGGAGCATCAATCTTGGCAATTCGGAGCGCATATTGAATTATTTGATGGCGAATTTCCAGATTTAAAAGAGACAAAAATTGCTTTAATTGGAACTGGAAAATCCATTGACAATATACGTAAATACTTGTATGAATTGGCATTTCCATTTAAGAAAATGCAGATTGTAGATATTGGTAATTTGCGTAAAGCTAATGATGAATTTTTATTACCTGTCGTTCGAGAATTATTAGACAATAACATCATTCCGATTATTTTAAGTGATAAGGCATTGCAATTTTCGGGACAATTTAAAGCGTACCAAAACATCCGAAAAAAAGTAAATGTAGCGGTCATTGATGAAGGAACGCCTTTTCATACCGAAGACATTCATTACCTCTCCACTATTCGCAAGGCGGAAGTACCCAAATTAGGTAATCTAGGCTTAGTCGGTTATCAGACCCATTTGGTACCAGCTGATACTCTTAAATATTACGAGAAAAAAAATTATGATTTATCTCGTTTAGGCGTAGCTAAATCCAATATGGAAACGGTCGAACCTACTTTGCGAGCAGCAGATACCGTTTACTTCAATTTATCAGCACTTAAACAGATAGAAGCATCGGGACTTTGGGCAAATACACCGAATGGATTTAGTTCTGAAGAGGCTTGCCAGTTATCCCATTATGCAGGGATGAGCGATAAATTAACGTCGATTGGCTTTTATGGGTATTATCCAAAGAAAGATAGAAGTGGGCAAACTGCTCAATTAATTGCCCACTTAGTTTGGTATTTTATTCAAGGCATTTACAACAGAAAAAGAGATTTTCCTGCTTCTACGGATGGTATGATAGAATATATTATTTCTTTTAAAGATTTTGACCATAATGCGACTTTTTGGAAAAGTACTAAAAGTGGTCGCTGGTGGATACAAATGGATAGCGCAACTAAAGGTAAACATGAATTGGTTCCTTGTACTTACGAAGATTATAAACTGGCCTGTAAAGATGAATTGACGGAGCGAATTTTGACTATCTTGGAGCGGTATATGTAGATGAGTTGCCGTGTTGCGATGTTACCATGTTACCATGTTACCATGTTGCCGTGTTGGGTTTCGCCTTATCGTCAACATCGCAACACAGCAACATCGCAACTCGAATCACTTCACCAACCCAATCAACACCCCATAATCATCAAAAGGGGCATTTCCATCCTTCATCTCCAATAAATCCATCAATTCTCCTTCATAAATTTCTTCTAAATCTAACTGCGTTTGTTTGGTACGAATTTCGATATTTCCTTTTTTTAATTGAGCTAAACGCCAACGCAAAGTGGCTTCCATTTTCTCCCAAATCCGCTCATTGATTTCGATATGGTCGCAGTCTGGATTAACGGCTACACAATTTTGGAAAGCCTGATGATTACGGGCAATCATTTCGCCTTTTTCTAAAATAAAATAAGCAGTATGCGCCCAAGTTGAGTCGGGGGTTAATAATTTGGAATACATGACTAATTGTAAATCCTCTTCATTTTTAATCACTGATTTTCGATAATTACCCCCTCTCCATTTTAAATCAACCACACATAATTCACCGTTTCTTTCTAAGACTAAATCGGCTTTCCCTTTCATCGGAATGCCAATAAAATGCCCTTTTAAATCCATTTCGGTGCCTTTCACTTTCCAGCCATTTTGTTGAATACTAGAAACTAAACTCCAAGCTGCATATTTAATAGTATTTAAAAAAGCCAATCTTTCTGGTTCTCGACCATACATTAATAGGGTAGCGGCTTCTCTGGCAAATAGTCTAGGGGCTTGCTGGTCTATCCAATTTTCAACTTGGTCTTTTTGCCAAAGTAGAATGGCCTCTTTTAATAATAATTCAATGAAGCGGTGTGCCAAATTTCCTAAAAGTGCATTATCACTCACCACACTTAAAATAGCTGATTTATGCAGTCGAACCTTATGCCTGAAAACCCATTGATACGGATAATAAAATAGCGAATCTAAACTAGTAAATGTTTCGTGTTCTCGCTCGTTGAATAATTCCGCATGCTCTACATCTAATACTGGAATGGGTTGACTAATAAATTGCTGATTTAAATTGACCCAAGTTGGTAAGTCAAAAGTACCTTCTAAACAAGCAGCATTTTGTTGCTTATCTATATCAAAAGTGACGGCTTCTAAATTGCCGAAAGTAGCTTCCAAATCTCCCAATAATGGATGGGATAATACTTCTTTTCCTTCGACTCTTTCAGGGATGATTAAGATTAGCCGTTCGCTTGCTTGCAACATAGGACGTTTGCGCTGCCAAATTAAGACATCATTTTCCTTTTTGGGTGTTTCTAATGCAATATCAATCGTTTTAAAATAATTGATTTCTGGTTGATACCACTTAGAAAAGAAGGAAGGTTGTTCTTTTAAAGAAAAATTCCACCATAATAAATCTGGTGTGGGCTGAATAATGGCACTTGGATGATAAACGAATGGTAAATGACCCACTTCTACTTCTCTGAAAAGGACAGGAGAAGCTTGATAAATGGTCCGCACAATTCGCTCTAAATCTAAGTTGTTCAAAAAATTATAAGCATCTGGTAAGGCTTCCATTAATTCCTTAATCCGCTTGGATTGTTCACTTAATACGAGTAAAGATTTATTAGCACTACCATCCGATTCATATTTTTGAGATGCCCAATCTGCTATATATTCAAAGACTTCAATGACTTCATCTTTTGGTAGTGATTTTGATATATCATATCGTCGTCGTTCAAACCAAAACTGGTATTCCTTCCGAATTTTATCAATTTTTATCAAAGGGTCAGCTGCTGACTTCTTTTCTAATTCTTCAAAATATTGATTGATAGAAGCATACCAATTATCACTATTTAAACCTGGCCTTTGCGCAATTTGTCGAGCAATAATAAACGCTAAATCTGATTCTAAAGGCTTAATCGGCAAAGTCACAAACTCCAATACCTTATAAGGGTCGATTGGTCGCCATAAAAAAGTAGTGACTAGTTTAATGATTTGTAACGTCGGTCGAGCCAAAGAAGCGGATAAAATACCTAAACTAGGTAAGCCTTCTTGTATTAAAGCATTGTCTAAAGCTCTATTTTTTTGAGGAATTAAACAGACTGGTCGATAATCTGCATTGAGTTGTATTTTTTTAGCTAAAAAAGCGGCTGCATCTGTTTCCCTTTTTGCTCGGATAACCAATAAAGAGCCATCTTGTTGGGCATTTACTTTCCCTCGTTCTCCATTTAACGCTTTCTGGAAAATAGCTAAATCATGTGTACCATCTATTACAGGTTCCGGTAATTGACTAACTTCTGTGCCTTGTTCTTCTAGGTAAGTAAATATTTTTTGCCAATGAAAAGGAAATAAATGCCGAGGTTCATTTAGTAATAATTGCTGAATAGGGGTAGGTCGTTCTTCGCAAGCTTCTAAAACAGCTACAAAACGGTCGGCAAAACCTGTAGCAAAATCATAATCTGCGTTTTCTAAAGCTTCTTCTACGCCCGCTAAATCAGCTAATCTAGCTGGTAAACCACTGGCTGATTCAAAATCCCAACCTGCTAATTTTAGTTCGTCTCTTCTATTTAATAATTCTTCTGCGGCTGCCAACTGGTCTGCATCAAAGGATTCTTTGTAAAAAGCATCAGGCGTACTGTCCAAATGCTGTTGTAAGGCATGGCGATATTGCGCAATCCTTAAATAATCTATGGTATTCGTAGGGCCAATTAAACCAAGGTGTGCTTCTAATAAAAACAGGAAACCTTGAGGGCCTAAATAATGGGCGCCTAATTCGGTCGTTGCTCCTCTAGGAAATACTTTATCATCAAGCTCTAAACCAAAATGGACGGTTAGGTACATAGTTGTGGTACACGTTTTTCATTGAATAACACCGCTTTAAATTCAAAATGTAAAATTTAAAAATCAAAATTGAAAAGGGATGGACACTATCGGATACTTTTAAAATATTTGATAGGTTTAAGATTTTACATTTATTATTTTCAATTTTTGATTAAAAATTGGTGTAGTATTCCTTTTATTAATAAAGTTCGCAATATACGAATAAAATTTAATTTGATACGCAAATAAGTGAATTTTGCTATAAATGTTCCCCTATAACTCTTATTAACTCCAATTCAGAAACAACGCCTGATTGTCGCCATTTGGTTTCCCCTCCTTTATAGAGAATTAAGGTAGGCACACCTCGAATTTGCAATTTATTCGCTAATGCCTGATTTTTATCAATATCTATTTTGATAATTTTAGCTTTATCCCCTATTTTTTTCTTAACATTTTTGATAATTGGTGCTAAAGCTTTACATGGGCCACACCAAGTAGCATGAAAGTCGATTAACACAGGCGTTTCGCCATTGATGATTTGTGAGAAAGATGCCATTTATGTTTTTGATTTTAGAATTTGTAAGTAATGGATAAAAAATAAGTTGGAGATATTTTGTTTTATTCCCCACGAATTTATTGACCCCACGAATTATAGCTATTATGTTATTCAAAGGGCTAACTTAAATATAGTTCTTTGTTAATGAATAATTGTCAATTATTGCTACTATTAAAAACCTTTCAAGACGGACAAAGTTCGCTCTTTTTTCAGTAAATGGTTTAGCAATAAATAAACTACGTAAATTGACGCAATTATTTTTAGTCCGAGCAAGGCGCAAAAAACGGAGTTACCCGATAGCTATCGGGTTAGCATAATGAGAAATTTTGTAACACAGCATGGGCCGAAAATAACAAGTTCAAATGCGTAGGTTATATTTTTCTAAAGCATTAAATACAAAATAATAAATCTAATCGTGCTAATTAGTGGTGAGCAATAAATTCGTGGGGCAATCACCTCCTATTTGATCGTGTTATTCTAATTTGTTACTAAAAATGTTAAATTTGAAATAATCAATAAAAAAAAGTTGGATAATATTGACATCAATTCTTTTTCCCCTTAATTTTGTAGTCGAATTACAGATATTTTTTATTAAAAAGTTGGGTGTTTTCAAAATGCCCCAACAATTATTAAAGTTCAAAGAGTAAGGGTTCTTTTATTTTGTTTTTTAATCATTTTATCTGTCCTTGACCTTACTTGGTTTTTGTGCGTCTATTCTGATGGCAAAATCCGTCTTGCCGAGTGTTGAAGCCACAACTTCACTCGGCAATCTTTTTTTTTACAGGATGACATGATTTTTCAGGATTAACAGGATTTGCTACTATCCGCTGCCAAACTATAAAGTATTAGTTCCACTATAATCGACTCAAGACTGCCTCCAAAAATCCTTGCTGCCCTTTTTCGCCAGCCCTAAAATATAATTCAGGGTCAATCAATTCCGCTTCCATTAGTTGAAAATGACCATTATGTATAATACCGTCCATGCGAGCATACAATATTTCTTCTTCATAACTATCTAAAATAGCCTTTGCTTCTGCGATAATATGCGTTGGCGGTTCAGGGTAAGTAATCGAGCCCCCTAATTCACTCTGTACTCTAAATTCTCCTTTTTTTGGTGTTTTTAATGCCGTCATACAATATTGTTTATCATAAAAAACTAAAGACCATTCTCCTTCTGTTATAATCTCTTTAGCAAATTTTTGTACCATGACTTTCGTATCGCCATAATAATTAACTAATTGTGTTTGTAAGGCTTGGCAATTATTTTTGTCAAAAGAATAAGTATGGTAGGCAGACATAGAAATCACAGGCTTAATGACGCCCTTTTCCCATTGTTGCGTTTCCATTATTTGTGTTAAATTGATTGGATCTACATTATCAAAAAACAAAGTCGGAATAATCTGAAAACCTTTGTCTTCAAGCTTTTTTAAATAGCGTTTATCATAATTCTCCTCAATGATAGAGATTGGATTATAAATAGGCGTTTTGATTTTTTTTAACTGCGTTAACCAAGTTTCAAAAGCGACTGTTTTTTGGTGATAGTCCCACGCAGAACGAAAAAGGAACATATCAAAGGCTTCATAATTGATTGGCTCATCCCATATTATTGGAATAATTTCTAGACCAGCAACCTTGAATGGTCCTATTAAATATTGCTCATCTGATGCTAATGCGGAATATTCCTGACAAGTGATAAAACCAATTTTTTTCATAATTTTAATATTTTGCAACTTAGGATAATAAAAATGGTCTTTAGATAGTAGATTAGGCAATGATTAGTTTCTTTTGTGAGCAAAAAAAGCTAACTTGCCTCCACTACTGGACTTATTTTTGCTATGAAAAGTTATAACCTCCCTAATTTTTAGTCCAAATGTAAAAATTGTAGGATAAAACAATTTACCTCCATTCAAATAAACATAAGAAACTTAATTTAATGTCAAATATTCCTATATTTGTTCCTACTTTTTAATTCATATAAACGGATGTCTCTTTTTAGAGAAAACATATTATAACTTTAACTAAATCAATTGTTTAGATGTCGACATCCTTATTATTTTTTTTCAAAAACTTAAACCTATTATGTTGAGGAATAATTTTTTACTTGCAATAGTAATTAGTTTATTTGGGGGAACCTTAACTGCCCAAAGTGTTACAGTTGGCTATGCGCCACCAGCGAAACATGCTGCTGAATTTGGTTTGGCTGTGGGCTATGCGGCTAATTACGGAGATATTGATAACCGTCCTGGTTTTGGGATAGGTCTACATTACCGCAAAGCTATTGATTATTTATGGTCCGTTAGAGTGGAAGGGAATTATCTGTCGCTTAATGGAGAAACAGATGATCAAACTTTAGAATATAACACGACTATAGCTAGTCTTGGTGTTCACGGAATCATGAGCTTGAATAACTTAAGATATGATGGTCCTAAAAAGACAAATATTTATGCACTTTTTGGAGGTGGCGTAAATAGTATTTCTCCAGATGTAACTTCAAGCACTGTTGCTGATCCAGATAGCTATACTAAAGTAAGCCTTCAAACAGGTGTAGGTTTTGCTTTTAAAATTAGCGAAAAATTTAATGTGGCTATCGAAACAATGGGAATCCGTCCATTTGGAAAAGATCAAGATTTAGTTGATGGATTTGCAGGTAACGATAATGATTTTATTAACTATACCAATATTCGTTTGAATTTTAATATCGGACAAAGAGAAGGCATTAAGGAACCATTATATTGGGCGAGTCCTTTTGAAGATGTTATGCGAGATATTGCAGAGTTAAAAGCTCGGCCAAAGTTTGATCTAACAGACGAAGATAAAGATGGTATCGTCGATATGTGGGATGAAGATACCGCAACTCCTGCTGGTGCTAGAGTAGATGCCAAAGGAAATGCGATGGATAGTGATGGTGATGGTGTGGCAGATTATAAAGATAAAGAACCTTATTCTGCTCCAGGATATACCGTTAATGGCGAAGGTGTTGCGCAAATTCCAGAACCATCTTATATCACAGAAGGGGATGTGAACAAAATTGTAGATGCGAAAATTAAGGACTATGACCTTACTGCGAAAGATGCAGTCGTTAATTGGTATTTACCAAATGTCAATTTCACGAATAATAGCTATACGGTCGCTCGTTCTGAGTATGAAAAATTATATCAAATAGGCAAAGTAATGCGTAGTAACCCTCAAATGAAGTTTGTCGTGAGAGGTTATACGGATCAAACTGCTTCTGAAAATTATAATAATGTATTGTCTTATAATAGAGCAGCCGCTACGGTTGATCATTTAGTGAATACTTATAATATTGCTAGAAACCGCCTTGTTTTACAATGGGGAGGAGAATCTGAGAATATTATTCCTGTTAATAAAAGTAAGATTAACCGTCGAGTTGAAATTGGGGTGGCCAAAGCTGGTGATGCGGAAATGGGCAAACCAGAAGGCCCTGATGCAGGTGTTGGTACTTTTAAGGGAAATAAGTCCGGTTACTAGTAGGCAGTAACACAGTTGGCAGTAGGCAGTAATTCAGTAGGCAATTCGCAGTAGGCAGATGACTACTCAAAAAATTGCTTAATTGCCAAATAAAAACGACTTAGGAGTTTATCTCCTAAGTCGTTTTTTTAGTTTGTAAATTAGCAGCAATACCATTTTTTAAGTTAGTACCTGTCATATTTGTCATGTTCTTGAAGTTCAACGTATTTAAAAAAATTTATAATGAGCGCAATTAGCATAAATACCAAAAGACCAATAGTGCCAATTATCTTTGTTCTGGTATCCGTATCCATTATTCAGATTTAAAAAATTAATTACAAAGTCGGCCAAATGTATCGTCAAGAATACTTGTTACTCCTTGACTAAAGTAATCTGTATATTCTTGTATTCGCTGTCCTTTATTAATAAAACTATTTGAGTAGTTAGAATTATTGCTTGTTTCATATTGCTACTCAGGCTGGAAGCCTAAGGTATTTAATAATCCCCCACCGACAACATTACCAACGTACAAGCAATCTCCGTTTCAATTCCTTTGGCTTGTGCCAATGCTATCAATTCCATATTCTCCGTCCCTGGATTAAAAATGATTCTTTTTGGACGTAACTCAATAATGTAATCGTATAAAGCGACTTGTCGCTTAGGATTCATGTATAAGGTAATTGTATCAATATTCTCTAAATCTGGTTCCCCTTTTATAATAGAAACCCCTGCTACAATTCCTTCTCTTAAACCAATAGCCAGAACTTCATGCTGATGATTCACTAATCTGTTGATTGCGATATTGGAATACCTATGTGATTTTAAAGAGGCGCCTAAGACTAGTGTTTTTTTACTCATTGTTTTATTTATTGTATAAGGGAAAACTTCAGTTCCCTGTAATTCACTATACGAAAAAAGCCATTCGTTATTGAGGAAACAACGAATGGCTTTGAAAAGTTAATTTTTTGGAAAAGAGAAAGGATAGATAAACTACTGGGTAACCTTTATACCTTTTAGCCCCTATACCTTTACACCTCTATTTTACACCAACATTCTAATTGGATCTTCCAATATTTCTTTAAATGTTTTTAAGAATTTAGCACCAGCTACGCCATCGACTACTCGATGGTCGCAAGAAAGCGTCACTTTCATGCGTTGTCCAATGGCTAATGCGCCATCTTTAACTACAGGCTTTTCAATAATCGCACTAACGGCTAAAATACAAGCATTTGGCCGATTAATAATTGCCGTAAATTCTTCTATACCAAACATGCCTAAATTAGAAATCGTAAAGGTACTGCCTTGTTGATCTTTAGGTTGTAATTTTTTCTCTTTGGCTTGCCCTGCATAAGCTCTTACCTCTGCATTAATTTGAGATAAAGATTTCATATCAGCATGTCGTACTACAGGGATTAATAAACCATCTCCTGTATCTACTGCTACACCGATATTGACATCTCCGTTATAACGGATTTTATTATCTTCTAACCAAGCGGCATTGATGGCAGGATGTTGCCGTAATGCGACTGCTGCTGCTTTTACGGCTAAGTCATTAAAGGAAATTCTTGTAGGTGAAACCTCATTCATACGGATACGAGAAGCAATTGCTTGTTCCATATCTATTTCCGTCGTCAAATAGAAATGAGGCGCAGCAAATTTATTCGCCACTACATTTTTCGCAATGGCTTTTCGCATTTGACTAATAGCGACATCCTCATAATTAGCTTCGCCACTATTCATCGAAAAGGATGGTGCTGGCATTGAAGGTGCCGCTTTAGCGGGTGCAGGCGCTTGTGGAACGGGTGCCGCTTTTGGTGCAGCAGTCGTTTGCTGTCCACCTAGGATAGCTTCTATATCTCGTTTGACAATTCTTCCGTGGTCGCCACTTCCAGATACTTCTGCTAAGTTGATACCTGATTCCTTAGCCATACTTTTGGCAAGAGGAGAAGCTTTAATTCTTTCGCTAGTTGAAGGAGCGGTTGGTTCACTAATTATTTCCGTAACCTCAGCTGGCGCTGCTGCTGCTTCGGCAGGTGCATCTGCTTGACCACTATCACCAGCACTTGCAGCTGCGATAGCTGCTTTCCAATCTTCGCCTTCTTCTCCAATTACGGCAATGACCCCATTAATTGGTACGGGCCCTTCTTTAACAGCAATATGTAATAATACACCATCACTATAGCTATCTAATTCCATAGTAGCTTTATCGGTTTCTACTTCAGCTAGGGTTTCACCAGATTCAATTGCTTCACCTTCTTCTTTTAACCAGCCTACAATAACACCTTCTTCCATCGTATCACTCATTCGAGGCATGCGGATGACTTCAGCCATATTTTTTTTTCTTTAAGAGTTGGAAAATTATTTTTTATTTAACAATTAAATTGGTCTATTAGTTTGGAAAGACAAAAATAGGGTATTCAAAAACGATATTTTAAATTTTTTACAAAAAAATAGGAATCATTTTATTTGTTCAAAGTTTAGGCGTCCAAATCAGTCTGATTTTGAAAATAAAGTACGGGTGTTTTTTAGAAATTACCAATTGCTTGCTGTCGATTTTAAGTAGAATTAGTATTTAAAACTAGCAATGGATAACTGATAATTGTTTGATTAAGCTAAAAAAACTTTTATATTTAATTTATTAATTATTTGAATGGATAGCCTAAAAATCACTTAATTTGTTGAATTACAACTATTTGAAAGGAATGGAGACCATTTTTATCGAAAATTCTTTTGTTATAAAAACATACTTAGTATCTTCATGCCTGTGACGCTTCCTTTTTTAGGACGTATAAATAGTATCGTAAAAATTAGGGTAGAGGCAATTAGACTAAATTTGTTAGCCTTATTTTCTTACCTATTGTATAAAAAATACTAAAAACTAATTTTTTAACCTACTTGAACAAGATTAATTGTTTAACATCGTCTTGTTTTAAACTAAAACAATTTACAATTATGGGATTTTTAAGTGACATGAAACGTTTAGTATTTGGTGCAACATCAATCGCTAAATCAGCGGCTGAAAAAGCGACTGAGGCAGGTAAAGATTTAGGTGGAGATTTATTAGAAAAGGCAGGAGATGCAATGGAAAAAGCAAAGGACATGGCGGAAGACGCCGTAGAACATGTACAGGAAAGCGATTTAATGGATAAAGCAGGGGACATGATGGCCAAAGCGAAGGAGGTTGCAGGAGATGTCGTAGAATCAGCAAAAGATGCTACGGGTGATTTTTCTGAGAAGGCAGGAGAGATGTTGAGTAAAGCAAAAGAAGTGGCGGCGGATGTGGCAGAAGTAGCGAAAGATGCTACGGGTGATTTGGCAGAAAAAGCACAAGAAATGGCAAAGGATGCCAAAGGAATGGCTGCAAATGTTGGCGAAAGTATCCAGTCTGGTGACTTAATGGAAAAGGCGAAAGAAATGGCGGCTGATGTTTCGGAGGTGGTTAAAGATAAAACAGGTGATTTAGTCGAAAAGGCAAAAGGGGTTGCAGATGAAGTAAAGAATAGCGAACTTGGTAAAAAAGCTACAGATATGGCAGCTAATGTAGTGGATAAAGCAAAAGATGTTGGCGGAGATTTAGCGGATAAAGCGAAGCAAGCCAAAGATGATTTAGATAAAATGGTTTAATCTTAATTATAAGTTATGAGTGATGAGTTATGAATAACACACACTCATAACTCATCACTCATAATTCATAACTAATAATAGATGGGTTTTTTAAGTTCTTTAAAGCGTTTATTTTTTACGACCGAGGCAGTAGCAAAATCAGCAGCAGAAAAAGCAGCGGATGCTACTAAAGATGCAGGAAAGGATATGTTTGAGAAAGGAAGTAATTTGTTTGAGAAAACAAAAGGTAGCGTCAGTGATAATGTAATGGATGTTGCTAGTGATTTGGCGGAAAAAGCTAAAGATGTTACTGGACAGCTTGGTAAAAAAGCTAAGAGTGTTACTGGACAATTTGGCGAGACAGCTAAAAATGTTACTGGACAGCTTGGTGATAAGGTGAAAGATATAGCTGGCAATGTGAGTGAAAAACTCAAAGAAAGTGAAGTACTTAATAAAGCTGCTGACTTTACAGAAGGCGTTGGTAAAAAAGTATTAGAAAGTGATGCTTTAAAGAATGCTGGTGAACTAGCGGAGAATGTAGGTGGAAAAATTATTGAGACAACAGAAAACGTAGGTAAAACCATCTTGGAAAGTGATGCTTTAAAAAAAGCGGAAAGCCTCGCTGAAAATGTAGGCGGAAAAATACTGGAAAAAGGAAGTGATTTTACAGATTCTTTTAAAAGTGCTTCTACTAAAATAGGTGGAGCTATTTTAGATAAGACAGCAGGCTTGACGGATAAGATGGAAGATTTGTCTACTAATTTTGGTAGCTCCATTTTGGATAAAGGAGGGAATTTAGCAGACAAAGCAAAGGAGGCCGTGAATAATCCAGAAGCTTCTTTAGATGCGATTTTAGAAAAAGCAAAAGGCTTAGCTAATGATATAGAAGAAAAAGTAAAAAATTCTGGTGGGGAATTATCTGATAAAATCGGTTATGAAGAATTGAATAAGAGTACACTGGAAGGGAAAGACGACTTCTTTGCGAAAGCAGACCGTTATGCGAAAGGAGATTTTAAAAAAGAAGGAGAAATTAATATTGTAGATGTCAAAGAAGGAGAAGCCGTTGATAAAGAACCTTTTAAAGGGGATATTCATGGGTTTAATGATTTGGATGGAGATGGTGATCCTTTAATAGATGATGCCATTATTGAAGAATAAACAAACGATTCACCAAATTATGTGCTGAATCATTGTTTCGTTTAGCGGAAAATTGTTTATTTACTAGCAAACAAAATGGCTTTTTGTAACAACTTATTTTAGGTACTTGCCGTACAAGTAAAAGCTACATTAAATAATGAGCGCAATGGTAGCATTCGATACTATTGCGCTCATTTATTCTTTAAACTCAGGAAAATTAAAGAATTTTAACCAAAAATGGTCGTTTGTCACTTAGTTGACTGGCGAATTCAAAACTCCTAAAATACGCAAACCACTTGGCACTAATTAAATCAATTTCTGGAATACGAGGTACTATTGGCGGTGTTGCTGGGGAAAACTTAACACCACAAGATATTGTTGAATCTACTGCGGGTTTTGGTACGATGCTGCTGAAAAAATATAAAGCACCATCTGTTGTAATTGGTCGAGATGCCCGAATTTCAGGTAGCTTGGTGAATAATCTAGTCTGTAGTACTTTGCAGATGATGGGGATTAATGTGGTTGATTTAGGCTTATCGACTACACCTACTGTAGAAGTGGCGGTAGTCAAAGAAAAAGCACATGCTGGGATTATTTTAACCGCAAGTCATAATCCTAAGGAATGGAATGCCTTAAAATTATTGAACAAGAGAGGAGAATTTATTTCTGCTAAAGACGGGCAAACCATCCTTAATACTATAAAAAAAGGAGCAATTGAATATGCGCCTGTTGAAAAACTAGGAACTTATAGAAAGGACGATACTTATATTGCCAAGCATATTGAATCCGTATTGGCTTTACCTTTAGTGAATATGGAAAATATAAAGACTAAGGCTTTTAAAGTAGTCGTAGATTGTATTAACTCTACAGGAGCTATTTCACTTCCTCCTTTATTGGAGCAATTGGGTTGCGAAGTTATTTTACTAAATGAAAAAATGACAGGGGATTTTGCTCATAATCCAGAACCACTACCTGATAATTTAAGAAAATTATCACAAGAAGTGCTGACTAGTAGAGCACATCTAGGGATTTCTGTAGATCCTGATGTAGATAGATTAGCTTTTGTTTGTGAGGATGGAGAAATGTTTGGCGAAGAATATACTTTAGTAGCGGTGGCAGATTACGTATTGAAGCATACTAAAGGAAATACAGTTTCCAATTTATCATCTACTCGAGCATTAAGAGATGTAACAGAAAAACATGGAGGTGTTTATCATGCTTCTGCTGTTGGAGAGGTTAATGTGGTCACAAAAATGAAAGAAGTGGATGCCGTAATTGGAGGAGAAGGAAATGGAGGTATTATTTATCCAGCATCTCATTACGGTAGAGATGCTTTAGTTGGAATTGCTTTATTCTTATCTCATTTAGCAGATTTTGGTAAACCTGCTTCTTTTTTGAAATCGACTTACCCTAATTATACCATTTCTAAAAATAAAATACAACTCACTCCTGAAATAGACATTGATTATTTATTAGCTCGACTTAAAGAGAAATATAAAAATTACGAACTGAATACGATTGATGGTTTAAAGATAGAACTAGATAAAGATTGGATTCATCTTCGAAAATCTAATACAGAGCCAATTATTAGAATATATTCAGAAAGTAATTCTAAAGTAGTTGCCGATAATCTAGCTCGAAAAATACAACAAGATATTCATGAAATACTCAAGGGTGTTCAGATATAGTTAACCTCTGAGATGTTATGCTAAAAAAAGTGCTTTTAGAACCTAGATTCTGAAAGCACTTTTTTATTGTTGTTATTTTTATTTTGAACAGGCATCAGTTATTTGAATTGTTATACCAATGTCATATAATTACAAAAAAGTTTCCTTTTTTTGTTAACTAGGTATTTTTGCCTATTTTTGCCTGACTTTAATAAAACCTATCCTTTTTCTACCCTGAAAAATCGTTCAACTTGACCAAGTTGAACAATAAGCCTATTATTTTTATTTGTAGTCTACTTCAATATAAAACTAAATTAGTTTATTATCTGCGTCTATTCTCAATTGATGTTGATATAACTATTGATTTTGGATATTGAATGTCCTTAATAATTAATGCAACAGATTTAAATTTCAGTGTGTTTTTCAAATTCTGGATTGGCACTTGAAACTTATACGCTCATAATTGAACGAAAAACCATGGACGAGTTAAAATTCCTAATCGTGGAAGATAATGCTTCTACTGCTACCAAATTAGAGCAACAAATTGAATCGATTGGTTGTCATCCTGTTAAAACAGTTGACAATGCAGTTGCAGCATTACAATATATTGAGCGAGAAGTAGTTGATGCAGTCATTGCCAATGTTTTTATTAATGGTAAACCTGAAGGAATTCAATTAGCTGCTCAGCTTAAAGCTCGAGACTTACCCATTTTTTTAATTGCTTCGTCAGAAGACCCAGAGATTTATCGGCAAGCGAGACGAGTTCAGCCCATGGGCTATTTTGTTCAACCGTTTAGTAAATATACGCTTCAAAATACGATTGATATTGCTCTAAAAAGGAGGCGTTCTCCTGAAGTCGGTTTCATCCAAGATGCTTTTTTTGTCAAACAAAATAATTTACTTAGAAAAATTCCTATAGATGAAGTACTTTGGATAAAAACAGAAGGAAATTATAGCCTTATCCATACAATTACTAAAAAGTATGTTTTAAAATTATCGCTCAAAAAGGTACTGGAACAATTGCCCACCACGTATTTTATTCAAATTCAACGGGCCTACATTATTGCCCTTTCAAAAATGGAAGATATTGATACTAGTACTAATGAAGTGATTATTAATAAGGAGCGACTACCATTGGGCAGGAACTATAAAGAGGCTTTATTTAGTCGATTGAAAATATTGAAATGATTTCGAGTTGCGAGTTGCGGGTTGCGGGTTGCGAGTTCAATTATAGTATATGTATTTATGTTTAGTTGCTATACTTCTATTTTTAGGAATGTTTAACCTATAAAAAATAAGTCCTTCTTCCATAAAATTTAGAAGAAGGACTTATTTTATTTATAATATCTACTAATATTGATTAAAACTGCTATGCCAACCCGCAACCCGCAACTCGTAACTCGTAACTCGCCTACTTTCGCTTAGTCCGAGAAAACAAGGTAATATCTTTATTAAATAAAAAGCCATAAATCACAGCTACCCAAGAATCATGAGCATGTAAATTATTATAAAATTCTGGCGCTATTTTTTTTAACTGTGGTAACCGACTTCCAGGAATAGTTGGAAAATCATGGTGCTCATTATGGTAGCCCACATTAAACGTAATTTTATTTAAAGGCCCATAATAAGAATAGGTTTCTTGCCCTTCCTCAAATACATAATGTTCCGAGATAAAATGACCTGCTGTAGGGTGTAAACTACCTGCAAAAAACATGGATAGCAATAAATATAATAAGCCTGACCAGCCTGCAAAAGGTAAATAAATTGCCATGGCTACTAACTGAAAAGCAATATTATATTTTTGCCATTTGTCTAATTTTATTTTTTTGACAAAAATCGGTCGGAAAGCATACACTAAAATCTGATTAATATACCAAGTTAACTTACCAAATAAACCTCTAAAAAAAGAAGCTTCTTGGACCATCGGAATATCTACATCTATTCCATCTGTACCTTGATGCCAGTGGTGTAATCCATGATATACTTTAAAGGACATCGCATAAGGTGCAACGATTGGAAGATTTGCAAAAATGGCAAAAATATTATTATGTTTTTTAGATTTAAACGCTAGATTATGCGTGATTTCATGAACCGCTAAAAACATGGCTCCTGCAATAGTCGCACCTATTATATAAGTGACTAATAAAAATGGAATCCAAGATAATTGATGCGCAAAAAGCCCAATGGTTAATTGCACGACAACCATAAGTGTCGTCCAATATTTTAAATTTTTATCAATACCAAATAACTCCTTTACTTCTGGGTGTGCTGCTAAAATTTCTTTTCGCCTATCAAAATGAGGCTCTCTATCTTCTACCCAGTAAAAATCGTCTTTTGGTGCTGTTTTCTGTGAGACCATGTTTTAATAAAGATTAAATTGAAAATAAAAATGTAGTGTTTAAGCAAGCTCGCTGTAAGAACACTTACTTTTCACATCAGTTCGCAAATATCTGATAATTTAACAGTAATTGGAAATGAGTAGGTAAAAGTAATGTAAATTGTAGGCCTTTTAATCGTAGATTCAACGATAGAATTACATTGACGTTTAATAAAATGGTAACTATGTCTGCTCAAAAAATAGGTTTGATAATCTAGCATTTATTGCCTAGCGTCCTTTTTACCTCTATACCCCGTTACCTTTATGCCTCTTTTTTATTCCATTTCAAAAGGCACATTCCGCTTAAAAGCACAACCAAAATCAATAATAGATTCTGTTTTTCTGACGCCTTGAATATGGTCTATTTTTTCGTAAAGGAGCCGCCGCATGTGTTCATTACTTTTAGCGACTACTCTTATATATAAAGTATAACTTCCTGTAATGTAATAACATTCAACGACCTCAGGGATTCGCTTTAATGCTTCGATAACTTCCTCTGACTTTGCATCTTCTTTTAAGACAAGGCCTGTAAAAGCACCCCAATCAAAGCCTAGTTTTTTTTCATCTAAAATAACCGTTGTGCCTTTTAATACCTTTAATTCCTTCATCCGCAAGACTCTTTGATGTACCATGGTATTAGAAATGCCTAAATCTGTTGCGATTTTGGAAAAAGGTTTTTTGCCATCTGCTTCGAGCGCTTTTAAGATTCTTTTATCGTAGGCATCTAAATATTCTTGAGTAGACATAGTCAATGTATGATATATAGAGATAGTTAGTTTAAAATTGACTTAAATATAGGAAAATAAAGTTATTTTAAAATTATTTAACTTAAAAAAAGTCAAATAATAACGAATTGTATAATTCTATTTTATCCATATAAAACAAATAAGTATTTAAAGCTACATTTGCCTTTGAAGAAATGATAAATCACTAGTTAATCTATTTTTTTAATTAAAGCTTAATGCATGAAAAATTTATTACTTTTTACGCTATCCTTTTTATTCACCGTCCAACTTGCCGCCCAGCATACGGTATCAGGTAGGGTGGCGGATGATTCCAATGAACCATTAATTGGCGTCAATATTCTTGAAAAAGGAACTTCCAACGGTACAATTACAGATATTGACGGTAATTATAGCCTGTCTGTTGCTTCAAGTAATGCTACTTTGATATTTAGTTATACTGGATATTCTACTACAGAACTTGATTTAAATGGAGATTCTTCCCTTGATGTAGAGTTAACGGAAGGTATTGCACTTGGTGCTGTCCAAGTAACGGGTTCTAGAAGTTATAGAAGAACTGCTACCGAAACACCAGTTGCCGTAGATATTATTGACATCCAAGAAGTGGCTACTCAAAACGGTAACATCGAATTAAACCGTATTTTACAATATTTAGCGCCTTCTTTCAACGCAACCAAACAATCTGGTGCGGATGGTGCAGAACATATTGATCCTGCTTCTTTAAGAGGTTTAGGCCCTGACCAAACTTTGGTATTAATTAATGGTAAAAGAAGGCACCAATCTTCTTTAATCAATATCTTTGGTACAAGAGGTTTAGGTAATACAGGTACAGATTTTAATGCGATTCCTGCTTCAGCTATCGAAAGAATTGAAATTCTAAGAGATGGTGCAGCTGCTCAGTATGGTTCTGATGCCATTGCTGGAGTTATCAATATTATTTTGAGAAAAGGGACGAATAAATTAACTGGTTCTGTTACTGCTGGTGCTTATAATGCAAAACCTCCTGGGACTTTTGATTCAGATGCTTCTAATATTGATGGTAATTACACCGATGTTGATGGCCTTGGTGGAACGGATACTAGAAATGACTACCCAGGTTTAGATGGACAAACTTATAAAGTGGCGGCTAACTATGGTTTTGATATTGGCCAAGATGGTGGATTTGTGAACTTTACGACTGAATTTGTTAATAGAGAAAAAACATTAAGACCGGGTGCGCCTTGGAGACGAGGAATGGGAGAAGCGGAGATTAGTGGTTTTGCTGCTTTTATGAATGGAGCGATTCCAATTGGAGAAAAAACAGAATTTTATTTTTTCGGTGGTAAAAACTATAGAGACACGGATGCTTATGCTTTCACTAGAGGACCTGCTTCTGAAGATAATCGTTCTGTAGCTTCTTTATACCCAGGAGGATTTACCCCTAGAATTACGTCTATCATTAATGATAACTCTATTTCTGGCGGGGTTAGAAAGCAAATAGCTGGTGGCTGGAGTGTTGATTTTAATAACACTATTGGTAATAACGATTTTCACTACTTTATTAAAGGCACCAATAATGCAACTTTAGGAGATGCCTCTCCAACTAATATTGATGCAGGTGGACATACTTTAACACAAAATACAACAAGTTTAGATTTTTCTAAATACTACGAAAAAGGAGATGGCATTGGAACGAACCTTGCTTTCGGAGCGGAATTTAGAACCGATAACTTTACTATCTTTGCAGGAGAAGAAGCTACTTGGGCTGCTTATGATGTAGATGGTTTATTAATCACTCGTCCTGACCAAGTTTCTACTGGACGTCCTGCTGGCTCTCAAGGTTTCCCAGGATATAGTCCTGCAAACGAAGTAGATAGAAGTCGTTCTAACTTTGCCCTTTATGGAGATGCGGAATTTGATATTTCTAAAGCATTTTTATTAAGCGCAGCGTTGAGATATGAAAATTACTCGGATTTTGGTAGTACTCTAAACTGGAAGTTGGCTGCTAGAATGAAAGCGAGTGAAAACTTATCTGTTAGAGGGGCGATTTCTACAGGATTTAGAGCGCCATCTTTAGCGCAGCTTTACTATAATTTAAGATTTACTTCTTTTGTAGATGGTCAGTTGAACGAGTCTTTATTATCGGCTAATAATAGTCCTGTTACTAAAGGTTTTGGTATTCAAGATTTGAAAGAGGAAGAATCTTTGAATGCTAGTTTAGGATTCACTTATAAGGCGGGTGCTTTCTCGGCAACAATTGATGGATACCTAATCAATGTAGACGATAGAGTAATTATTACCAATAACTTTGACGCAACTTCTTTAGGCATTGGTGTTTCTACTGCGCAGTTTTTTGCGAATGGGGTGGATACTGAGTCTAAAGGTTTAGATATTGTATTGGCTTACAAAGCTGATTTAGCGAATGGTTCTTTGAATCTTTCTTTAGCTGGTAACTTAAACCAATTAGAAGTCGCCAATATTAGAAATGAGGGCTTAGATAAAGAAACTTTCTTCGGGGCAAGAGGTCGTTCTTTATTAGAAGACGCAGCGCCAAGTACCAAATTTGCTTTTAGTACGGCTTATAGTAGTGGTAAATTTAGTGCACACTTAGGCTTGACACAATTTGGTAAAGTCAGTTATATTGGTTTTGCTGGAGAGTTAGTAGAGTATGAATCTAGAATAACAGCGGATTTAAGTTTGACTTTAAAAGCATCTGAAAAACTTGATTTCACTTTAGGTGGTAATAATATTTTCAACACTTACCCAACTCAACAAGATTACAATAGTACAGATAACTCTGGTTACTGGGATTCTACGCAAATGGGTTTTGGTGGTGCTTATTACTATGCTAGAGTTGGATTTTCTTTCTAATATGGAGGTTCAAGATTTAGTAAATTTTCAAAATTTGCTAAATCTCTAATTCTATAAAAAAGGGTTAGGTATTTTCGAATATCTAACCCTTTTTTAGTTTCTTGTGGATTAGTAAAATCATAATAACCAGCGTAATTCGCGTCAAAAAAATGAGTCAAAAACAACAAAAAATAGGCTGGAAAACAGCAGCAGCAATAGTCATCGCCAATATGATTGGCACAGGCGTATTTACCAGTCTAGGTTTCCAAATAGCTGATATTCAGAACACTTGGAGTATTATCCTACTCTGGTTAATCGGTGGTATGTTGGGTTTGATTGGCGCATTTACTTACGCCGAATTAGGAACAAAATTCAAAGAGTCTGGTGGAGATTATATTTTTCTATCTCGTATTTTTCATCCTTTTGCAGGCTATTTATACGCTTGGATTTCGCTAACTGTCGGTTTTTCTGCACCTATTGCAATTTCCGCTTTGGCAATGACGAGTTATTTAAGCCCAATTAACCCTAGTGTTTTTACCGATTGGTTTGGTATTGGTGTAATTATTTTAGTAACAGCGATTCATTCGGTAAGTGTAGGACAAAGTGGAAAATTTCAGAGTTATGCGACTATTTTAAAACTTGCCTTTGTTTTTGTATTAATCATTCTAGGTTTTTGCTTTATACCCGTAGAAAATACCGCACTTAACTTTTCGTCTACTTGGAAAGAAGAACTCTTATTACCTGGTTTTGCAGTCTCTTTAATTTATGTGTCCTACGCTTATACGGGCTGGAATTCTGCGGCTTATATTACCGATGAAATAGAAGACCCTGATAAAAATTTACCCAAAGCTTTAATTCCTGCTACGGTCTTAGTCATGGTGGTTTATATTTTATTACAAATAGTCTTCTTACGACATGCTTCGGTTGACCAATTAGCGAATAATGTAGAAGTAGCTACCATTTCTTTTTCCAATGTGTTTGGCGAAAGTGGCAGTTTTTGGATTAGTATTTTTATTGGCCTTCAGTTGATTGCGACTATTAGTGGTTATCTCTGGGTAGGTTCTCGTATTTCTTATGCCATGGCAAAAGAAAATCCCTTATGGAAAATGATTGCGGTAAAAAATGAAAATGGGATTCCTGTTCGTGCTTTATGGCTACAAGGATTGATTGCTATTGCCCTAACCTTAACAGGTACTTTTGAACAAGTAATGCTATACGCTAGTTTTGCCTTACAATTAATGGGGACTTTAACCGTCGCTTCTCTATTATGGCTTAAACGGACAGAAGGTACTTATCATAGTCCTGGTCGTCCTTGGCTGCAATACATTTATATCCTTTTTAGTGTTTGGGTTTTGGGTTTTATGTTGAAAGAACAACCTTATGAAAGTATGATTGGAATTGGCTTTGTAGTTGTTGGGGGGATTACTTATTTTATGCAGCCGACAAAACAAGAGAATTAACTTAAAATAGCAGCGACTTTTTCTGAGAAATCACTTTCTTTATGGTATACTAAAGTAGCTTAGACCTCTGGTCTGAGTAGGTGCATTTTACTGCTACTCAGACCAGAGGTCTAAGCTACTTTAGAACCAAAAACATAAACCATGAAGAAAGACCTCCTTTTTTTATTATTACTCTTAGGGATAAGTTGGAATGGACGCTCCCAAAACGACATCTGCACAGGCAACCTAGGCGATAACATCTTCACCTCAGGTGATTTTGGCAGCGGACAAATAAACATTCCAAGTAAACCTGCTGATATTGTTTCCACTTATTCTTATGTCGGACAAGGCCCACCAAGAGATGGCTCATTTACTTTGACCAATAATACAGGTGCTTGGGGCGGATTATATTCTGCATGGCTAGCTATTGGCGACCAAAGTAATGACCCCAATGGTTATTTTATGGTTATTAATGCCGATTTTTCCCCAGGCGTTATTTATGAACAAACGATTGAAGGACTTTGTGAAAACACCTTATATGCTTTTTCTGCGGATGTGATTAATTTGGTCAGAACAGGTATAGTAAATCACGTTGAACCCAACGTCTCTTTTTTATTAAATGATGTCGAACAATACACTTCTGGAAATATCGGACAAACTGAAAGATGGAATACTTACGGTTTTACCTTCACAACGGACCCTGGTGTAACAACGATGACCTTAAGCCTTAGAAATAATGCGCCAGGCGGAATTGGCAATGATTTAGCCATTGATAATGTCACTTTTAGACCTTGTGGACCAATCGCCGAAATTCTTCCAAAAGACATAGCGAATATTTGTGAAGATGGCGACCCGATAGCCATTAATGCGACCATCAATGGCAATCAATTTGGCGAAGGTGCTTTCCAATGGCAACAAAGTTTTGATGAAGGTTTGAACTGGGAGAATATGGATATGGCGAACCAAAACACTATTGAACATAATGAAAAAAGTGCAGGCTTTTATTATTATCGCTACTTATTATCTAATACGGAAGAGAATATAAACAATGCCAAATGTCGAGTTAATTCCAATACTAAAATCATCCAAGTAGTACCCAAATCATTTGATATTGAACGATCTATTTGTGAAGGATTGAATTTTGCAGTAGGCTCATCTAGGTATAACCAATCAGGGGTTTATACGGATTCTTTAATTTCTTCTTTGGGTTGTGATAGTATTGTCACCTTAGATTTGACCATTGTACCAGATGAAGGGATTGATCCAATTATTCGATTTAACGACCCAATTTGTACAGGAGATACCGAAGGTTCGATTGAGGTTTTTAATATCCAGAATATTCATCCACCTTATATCATAGAACTAGGAGAACGACGAGCGACGAGTTTTGTGAAATTTGTAGAACTAACCGCAGGGGTTTATGATGTTTTTATAGAAGACGCTGTGGGGTGCACTTTTAAAGAAACCGTTGAATTATTTGACCCAGCACAATTTGTTATTGACTTGGGGGCTGATTTATCCATAGATTTAGGGGAACCCGTTACTATTAACCCAACTACTAACTATCCAATTACTGAGTTTCAATGGTCACCTAGCCAAGATGATTGTGGAGATAATTGTTTGGAACCTACTTTTTTGCCGACTATTTCTAGTAATTATAGATTAACTGCGACTTCGGAATTAGGTTGTGTAACTGTTGATTCTATTTTTATTGAAGTTAATCCTGCTAGAAAAGTTTTTATTCCCAATATTTTCTCTCCAAACGCAGATGGTACGAATGATTTTTTCTCCATTTATTCAGCTTTTCCCAATGTGCAAGAAATTTTACAAGTAGCGATTTATGACCGATGGGGCAATCTGCTCTTTGAGCGCCAAAATTTAGCAGCAAACGAAGGAGATAATCTTTGGGACGGAATGTATCGAGGACAAAAGGTTGAACGAGGCGCTTATTTATATTATGCCAATATCTTATATTTGGATGGAGTCGAAGTGATTACTGCTGGAACGTTGACGGTGGTTTATTAAAATAAATTTTATTTCATAATATTCATTTTAAAAATATTATAAAAATATTGGATTAAAATTATTATTATTTTATTTTTTTTATATCTTTGAAATAAGTCATTGGTATTGTATTAGTTATACATACCATTTTTATGAAATTTTTTGTTAGATATAAACTAACCACTTACCACTTTATAAAGTGTTTTTTTAGTAAGATTTAATAACTCCAACTAATTTTTAGAGAGAATCCTATCTATTTAAGGTCAGAAAGATAATGCATATTATCCTTCTAGATTATTGTTTATTAATTTTTCCTAATAATAAATCAGCAAATACGCTTGATTTGTTGGGCGGTTAATTAATAGATAATTTAACATTTACCCCAAAGAAAAAAATCAGTCCACAAAGAAATAGGTAAAACCTAGCACAATCAACGGTAAATAGTTGACAGTATATGCCTGTGAGTAATACTCAATGAGGTAACTACTGAAAACTATAGCAGCCATCCTGCTTGAGCTAACAGGTGTTACCCTTATCAATTAATTTCTATAATTCAAAAACTATTAACAAAACCCTCTCTCTATGTCAAATATTCACTACACCAAACTACTTAATACTATTTCTGATGTTTATGATGCTGGAAAAATTGCCGAAGTTATCTGTCTAGAAAATCGAACAGAGCATTGGAATGGTCAGCAACTAAATATTAACCAAAAAGAGCTCATTAATTTCGGTACTTGTGGCTACTTAGGTTTAGAAACGGATCGTCGATTGATTGATCGTGCCATGGAATATACGGATAAGTTTGGTACGCAATTTTCTGTTTCTCGATCTTTCCTTATTTCTAGTTTAGTTACTGATTTGGAGCACCATTTAAGCGAAGTCTTTGACGGACAAAAATTATTCGTTTTCTCTTCCACTAGTTTAGCCCACATTAGTATCTTGCCTATAATTATAGGCAGCGAGGATGCTATTATTTTTGACAAACAAGTTCATTTCAGTGTGCAAAATGGCGCAAATTTGGCAAAATCTAATCATTCACCCATAATGATTAAGCATAATAATATGACGATGCTAGAGCGTACGATTGAACGCTTGAAAGATAGCCGCCAAAAGATTTGGTATATGGTCGATGGCGTCTATTCTATGTTTGGAGATTTTCCACCAATAGATAAGCTCAATGCCTTGATGTCAAAGTACGAACAATTACATTTGTATGTGGATGATGCACATGGTATGGCTTGGGCAGGAAAAAAGGGAGCAGGTACGATTTTTAATCAAATAAAACATGCAGACCGATTGGTTTTAGCAACAACGATGGCTAAAGGATTTGGCTCAGTCGGTGGTATAGTTGTTTTTCCAGATGAGGATATGTATACCAAAGTGAAAAAATTTGGTGGGCCACTTTCTTACTCTCATCCGATTCCGCCTGCTATTGTTGGTGCAGGTATGGCAGCTACGGACATCTTACTTTCGGAAGAAATTAATACTATCCAAAATGAACTAGCCAATAGAATTAGTTACTGTAATCAATTATTAGGGAATTCGGGATTGCCGATTTTATCTCATCCAGATTCCCCTATTAAATTCATTGGAATTGGTAATTTAGAAACTGGCTTTAAGCTCAACAAGAAAGTATTAGATGAAGGCTATTTTGTTAATATGGCTTTATTTCCCACGGTTGCTATTAATAACACAGGGATGCGTTTTACCATTACTCGACATGTAACGATTAACCAGATTTATGATTTTGTGGAAGTGTTGAAATTTCATTATTTTAAAACGCTTCAAGAAGCAAATACGGAAATTAGAACCGTTCAAAAATTCTTTAAATTACCGTTAGGTAAGAAAGTACTATTGGCAACGGGCTAATGTTAATGTAGCTTAGGTTTCCAGCCTGAGTAGTGATGCTACTGCTAATCTACTCAGGCTGGAAACCTAAACCTAAGCTACTAAATTATTTCTTTCGAGCAGAAGGCGGCACAGTAGGCCGAACCTCCACTTTACTAGGCAAAGTCCGAGGGTTCATCTTTAATAAATCTACCACCATTTGACCAATATCCTCAGGTTGAATTTTCCAGCCATCGGCAGCCGATGGAACATGCCCATTAAAATAAGTGGCTACAGAACCTGGCATAATCGTTGTCGTCTTAATCTCGTAAGGACGTACATCCAACATAACTGCTTGTGTAAATCCGACCAAACCAAACTTACTAGCATTATAGGCTGCACCTCGCTGAAAAAAGTTAGTACCAGCCAAACTAGCAATGGTCATAATATAGCCCTTAGATTTTTTTAAAGCAGGAATAGAAGCTTTCACCGTATGAAAAACACCCGTCAAATTGGTATCAATCACGGCATTCCAATCTTCGGTGCTCATTTCATCAATAGCAGCAAATTTTCCCACACCTGCATTGGCAATACAAACATCTAATTGTCCCCATTTATCTAATACTTGTTGAATGGCATATTCTTCATCGGCATAATTTCTGACATTCGATTGAATCCCTAAAATTTCTCCTTTGTCTATTTTTTTTAACTCAGTGACCGCTTCATCAATTACCTTTTGTGTCCTAGCGGTAATGGCTACTTTATACCCTTCTTTTAATAAGGATTCAGCGATACCTAAGCCAATGCCTTTTGACCCACCTGTAATGTATACTACTTTATTCATTGTTTTTAAAAAGTTGATTTTGAAAAAAAGATGATTATCTTGTTGAATGGAAACCAATTAAATTAGGAAAAGTTTGTCCGGAACGAGGAAATTCATTCGACAGGTACAGATAAATTTTGACCATGTTTTTGTGTGCCGATATTTTAAGATTTTATCTTAAAATCAATATTTTTTTGGTTTTAACCATTATAAAAAGTATTAACCATTTTTTATCGGAATGATTTCTAGAAACAATAGTATATCAGAATCTTAGTCTCTTGAAAAAGATATTCAATAAATTTTCTTTTCATCAATAAAATTATTACGACCTTAGCTGCAAAGAATTCAAAATGCGACAATTTAGTATTGACCTCAACTGCGACATGGGTGAAAGCTACGGCAATTACAAAATCGGTAACGATGACCGAGTAATGCCTTACATCACTTCCTGTAATGTAGCTTGCGGTTTTCACGGAGGCGACCCACTACAAATTGAAAAGACCATCAAAAATGCCTTAAAGCATGGTTTACAAATAGGTGCCCATCCAGGTTTTCCCGATTTACAAGGTTTTGGCAGACGTAGAATGCAAATTCCTGCCGATGAATTAAGAGCGATTATTAAATATCAAATTGCTGCGGTAAAAGGAATGACCGAAAGTTTAGGCGGAAAATTAGCCTATGTCAAACCACATGGTGCTTTATATAATATGGCTGCGGATGACGCACAAGTTGCCCAAAGCATCGTACAAGCCATCCAAGAAATAGGACAAGATATTGCCTTTATGGGCTTGGCAGGAAGTGAACAAATGGAGGGCATTGCGAAAAAAGTAGGTGTCCGTTTTATTGCCGAAGCCTTTGCAGATAGACGCTATACTCCGAATGGTCGCCTGCAATCTCGTAGTATTGAAGGTGCAGTCATTCACGATGCCGAAAAAGCAGCGGCACAAGTATTATCTTTGGCAAAAGATAAGCAGGTTATAAGTAGTGCAAATACAATGGTTAAAATCAATGCCCAAAGTATTTGTATTCACGGAGACAATCCGAAAGTAGCCGATATTTTACAAACTATTGGTGTGCTATTGCGGATGAATGGTATTGAGAAAAAAGCTTTTTAAAACTAAAAAACCTGTGTTATTATTCATTCGAGATACGATATATACCAAGCAGAGCTTGGCACTACAGAAAAAATCCTTGGGAAAATAAAATCCGTAAGGAAAAACATCCAAAATAGAAATCATGCAAAAACAATTCAAAGAGGTCATCACTACCGAAGCACAACTGCGGGCAATCATGGGTACACCAAGTGAGGTGGTCAAAAACAAGACCATTACTATCCTCGATAAACATTGCCGAAAATTCATCGAACATTCTCCTTTTCTAACCATCGCCTCCACGAATGCCAAAGGAGAAGCAGACGTTTCCCCCAAAGGTGATCCTGCTGGTTTTGTAAAAGTATTGGATGACAGGACGCTAGCGATTCCTGAAAGATTAGGCAATAAAAGAGCAGATACCTTTGTCAATATTTTGCATAATCCAGGCGTAGGTTTATTATTTTTTATTCCAGGAATCAAAGAAACTTTAAGAGTAAACGGAAAGGCGCAAATTGTAACTGATTTAGCAATTAGAGAGCAATTAGCCGTTAAAAATAAACTACCTAAATTTGCCTTAATTGTTCAGGTAGAAGAAGCATTTATGCACTGCTCAAAATGTATGATTCGGTCTAAATTCTGGACGGATATTGACCCTGGTATTCGGCAGAAAGTCCCAAGTTTAGCGGAAATAATTATTGACCATGCTAAGCTAGATGCGCCTGTTGAACAAGTTGAAATTTATCTGAAGGACAGTGAAAAGAACCACCTTTATTAATTGATACAAATACGATAAAATGAAAACGCATTTATTATTTTCCCTTAGTTTTATAGTTCTATTATTCGCGTGTCAAGAAAGTGAATATGTGCCTGAAGGATTAAGAAAATTAACTCCTGAGGAAATGATTACAAAAGCCGAACAAGGAGATTGGGGAAATGCAGGAGAAGTGGTACTGAAAGATGAAAAAGGAAATGTCATTCCAAGAGATTCGCTTCGGAAGATTACGGATTTTGATGCATTTTGGACAGACCCTTATGCGGATGAAGATGGAAAAGTGGTGGAAGCGATTATGAGGCAAGCGACTCCAGCAGACAAACAACTAAGAGATAGGATTAACCGAATTATGAATCAAGGACCAGATGTAAAAATGGTAGAGGTAGATTGTGCGAATAAACAAGATTTTTTACAAGCGATTTATGAAAGCGACCAATATAAGCGTACCGAAAGAGTAGACCCGAAAGTAGACCATGAAAACTTAGGAAAGATTGTTAGCTTTTTAGAGAAATGTGGCGTGCCTAAAAAAGCAGAAGTGAGTGAAGTACAAATGGCAGCTATTTGGGCAGTTCTACAACATGGCAGTCTTCGCTACAGGAAACAATATTTGCCGATGTTAACAGCAGCAGCCAAACGAGGAGATATGGACAAAGGCGTTATTGGAATGATGAAAGACCGAAATTTAATGGACGAAGGCAAACCACAAATTTATGGCACACAAATTAGAGGTAACCAATTGTATACTTTATTCAATCCTGAATTTGTCAATAAAAGAAGAAAAGAGATTGGTTTAGGACCGATTCAGGAATATTTGGATAGATGGAATATTGTTTTTGAGATACCGCAAAAGGAATAGAAACATCGGAACTATTTAAATTATAGCAATATGAAGAAAGAAGAACTGCAAAAACTAAGTACAGATAAGTTACAGGAAAAGGTAAATGGACACAAAACCTTAATTGGTATTTCTATCGCACTTACTGCTTTTTTTGCCTATATTGTAATCACAGATTACCTAAACGGAAAAGAGGCTGAAATGATTAATTGGATTATGATTCCTTGTCTATTTACAGGACTTGCAACTTTATTCCCAGAATTAAAAGCCATCCAGAAAGAACTAGTAACTAGAAAAAATTGATAAAATCCATTAAACTATATGGCGACCAAGCCATCCTCATCAATTTTGAACAAAAAATTGACCCTGCTATTAATGCAGCAGTCATTGCTTTGAAAAATGCCATTGAAGCAGCAACTATTTCAGGGATTACCTTTATGATTCCTGCCTATTGTTCTTTAACTATTGGCTATAACCCTGCGGTAATTGAATATGAAATTTTAGTAAAAGTCATCAAACAAATTGCAGCGAATGCACTAGATACAAATGATAGTAATCCTAATCAACAGAAAGTAAGACAGTTAAAAATTCCTGTTTGTTACGAACTTCCTTATGCTTTGGACTTAAAAGAATTAAGCGAAACTAAAAACTTACCGACTGAAGAAATAATTAGTATTCATACCAGCCAAACCTATAAAGTCTATATGTTAGGTTTTATGCCTGGTTTTGTATTTATGGGAAAAATAGTTTCCAAATTGGAGTGCAATCGAAAAGTAACGCCAAGACTAAGGGTGCCTGCAAGTTCAGTTGGTATTGCTGGTTTTCAAACAGGAATTTATCCAACGGCTTCTCCTGGTGGCTGGCAAATTTTAGGTAGAACGCCCTTAAAAATATTTAACCCACAAAAAGAAAACCCTTTTTTGTTTCAAGCAGGAGACGAAGTAACTTTTTACTCGATTACGACAGATGAATTTATAAAAATTGAAAAAGAAGACAACCAATGAAACCAATCAACTTCAGTAAATCCTTTCAACTATTTTGGGGAAGTATTCCATTGATTTGGTTAGCGACTTTATTATTGCCTGCCGAAGTAATAGATATCCAATTTCATGACACGTATTGGGTGATTGCCTATTATCATTTGGCAATTCCGATTACTATTTTATTAGCAGGTATAGGTTTATTATATTGGTTGTTTAGAAAGAAAGAATTGATTCAATGGATGACCATTTTTCATACTTTAATTACGATTCTACCAATTTTGGTATTATTTATAAAATGTGGATTTCCTAAGGAAGATGGAGTAGGAGATTATATTGAAGGAGATGCTATAAGTCGGAGTATACCTTATCTAATCTTATTACTACTATTCATTTTTGGACAAATTTTATTCGTACTCAATTTATTAATAGCCTTATTCAAAAAAAGGGATTGATTGTAAATGTAACAGATAATAAATAATGTGTATAACTGCAGAGTATTTCTATAGTATACAAATCATCCGTGGAGGTTATCCGTGGAAAATTATACGTACTTTAATTTCCACGGATAATCTCCACGGATGAAAACTTACACATTCTATTTTTCTATCCTCGTTAAAAAATATCCGAAATAAATGACCATCTTCCATTTCCAAAAAGCAGGTCTCCAAACGACAATTCAAGACAAAGGAAGAATAGGCTACCAATCCTATGGTGTTCCTGTCAGCGGCGTAATGGATAAAAAAGCGGCTGCTTTGGCAAATGAATTAGTGGAGAATACACCAGAAACCCCAGTTTTAGAAATAACCTTGTTAGGCCCAACCATCAAAATAATGGGCGATTGCCAAATAGCGATTACAGGTGCTGATTTATCACCAAAAGTCAATCAACAACCGATTTTATTATATAAAACCATCCAATTAAAAGATGGAGATACCTTATCCTTTGGTGCTGTAAAAAACGGTTGTCGAGCTTATTTAGCGATTAGAGGAAACTGGCAAATCAAAAAATGGTTGGATAGTTATAGTGCTTTACCTTATAGTGGTGATGCCGCAATGCCAGATAGTTTAATTCAAAAAGGAACGACTTTACAAGTTGAAACGATTCCTGCTATTGCTATTAAAAATATACCTAAAGATGCCCAACCGAACTTCCGAAAAAGAGTAAGAATTCGAGTATTACCTGGCCCCGAATTTGAAGAATTTTCTCCCTATACCATTGCCTATTTTTTTAGCAGAGGCTATCAATTAACGAATGATTCTAACCGAATGGGCTACCGTTTAGATGCGACTTTGATTGATTTTAAACCGAAAAGAGAAGTGATTTCTTCAGGCATTATGCCTGGTACCATCCAAATTACGAGCGCTGGACAACCTGTTATATTAATGATGGATGCGCAAACGGTTGGCGGATATTATCGAATAGCGAATGTTGTCTCAGCTGATTTAGATAAATTAGCACAATTGAAACCTGGAGATGAAGTATGGTTTTCTTTGGTTAGATTGGAAGAGCTAGTCGATTGATTTATTAACAGTTGATAGTTTTTGTTGCCATGTTACGATGTTGCAATGTTGTCAGCTTGATGAAAAAAATCGCAACATGGTAACATCGCAACTTTTAGCTAACTTTGCACTTATTTTAATTCAATAATATAAGTTTCGAACTCGAAACTCGCAACCCGTAACTCGCAACTCACATGGAAAAGCTGACAAAGCAAACCATTAATATCATTCGAACAACCCAACGTAATAATATTGACCTCACGCAATTGGCGGATAATAAAGCGAATGTATTACTGAGTTTGAATGCGATTATGATTACTTTTTTATTACCAATGATTTTGTCGAATATAGAAGTTATCATTCAAGGTTATTTATTCATACCGCTAATTATTTTATCTATTACTTGTTTTTCGACCATCTATATTTCCACCATTGTTTTAAAACCTTCTAACTTAGATGAATATAGAGCAAGTCCTTCCAATGACCCTGATACACAATTCAGCCCCTTCTTTTTTGGTAATTTTTATAAAATGGAACCTGATGAATTTTTTGACTACATGAGCGAATCGGTTTCTAATTCAGAAATGGTCAAGTCTCACTTAGTACAAGACTTATATTATATAGGAAAACGATTAGGCTATAAAATGGATAAAATTCGACTAGCTTTTAATATCTTCCTGGGTGGTCTATTTTTAACTTTGTTTTCTACGGCGATTGTGATTTATTTTATGTAGGATTAAACTTTTTAAAACAAAACAATGTTATAACATTGATTATTTTTTTCAAATAATAACCCATTTGATAAAGCATATTATTATAAATCTTACAAAACCTGTTTTATATGAATAAGCCCATCCTGAGTATCCACCCACTAGGTTTTCCTTGGAAAACGCAAGATCCATTTTTATTCTGTGTATATCACAAAGATGATTACCCAAAAGGTAATGAACAATTAGGGCCTAATGCTTCTTTATCTGGCCGAAACCTAGGACAAGACTTTGTGATTAAAGATGGCTGGAGAATGTACCACGGACATAAAGTCCCCGGTTTTCCGTCACATCCACATCGAGGTTTTGAAACGGTGACTATCGTTAATAAAGGTTTTGCAGACCATTCGGATTCTTTAGGCGCAACGGCACGTTTTGGAGAAGGAGATGTGCAATGGTTAACTTCTGGAAAAGGTTTACAACATGCGGAAATGTTCCCTTTATTAAATAAAGAAGAAGAAAATCCATTGGTCTTATTTCAATTATGGCTGAATCTGCCCAAAGCGGATAAAATGGTCGATCCTCATTTTAAAATGTTGTGGTCTGAAACTATTCCGATTATTCAACATCAAGATACAGCAGGCAAACAAACAGAAATTCAATTGGTTGCAGGTAAAATAGGGGAGACAATAGCACCTAGTCCAACGCCCAATTCTTGGGCAGCAAATTCTGAAAATGAGGTAGCTATTTATAATATTAAAATGGAAGCTGGAGCAGAGTGGAGGTTACCTATCGCATCCGCAGGCATTAATCGCTCTTTCTATTATTATAAAGGAGACACTTTAACTTTGGCTGATTTAGAAATTCAACCTGACCATGCCATTGAATTAAATCCAACTATTGAAACGGTTATAAAAAATGGAGCGCAGGAAAGTCGGATATTAGTATTGCAAGGAAAACCGATCAATGAACCCGTTGCGCAACATGGTCCATTTGTCATGAATACTCAAGCAGAGATCGTGGAAGCTTTTCAAGATTATCAGCGTACGCAATTTGGCGGTTGGCCGTGGGCAACGAATGCACCTGTTCATGCTAGAGAAAAAGGAAGATTTGCTAAGCATATTGATGGAACAGTGGAAATTAAAGATGCCTAAATGCCACATCTATCTCATTCTACTGACTAATAAATATAGTTAGTCAGTAGAATACCTCCTTTTATTTTGTGAATTTTGAATTAGATAATTGAATTTTCTCCTATCCGTGGCATGATTCATCCGTGGCAGAATAGATTCAAAATATTATTCAACCGCCATCCCCCGAATCTCCTTCTGTTTCCCAATTTGCTGAATCGAGCTTTTCAAATGCCTAGCATCTTTTACTTCTATTTGTGAATAAGCATATAAAGCGACGCTAAACAATAAAATAGGGTAGAGGAGAAATAAAGTAAGGAGCGAAGTATACAATAGCATTCCACTCAAGACATTTCGAGCAGCCATTCCCTTAAAAGGTAAATTCCAACTAACAATGTCTATAAAGAACCAAGTTAGCGAAGTATCCAATAAAGAATAGAACAAACCACAAATGAGGAAAATAATAAAAGTGAGCGAAATCAACTTAAAGTAGGCAGCACCCAAAAGGTGAAAAGCTTGAACCAATCCTTTGATATACCAAATATTTTCTCGTTGCATGGTAAATAACCAAAGCAGAATAACTGGAAAAAGTAAGCCGATGAAAAAAACAGTATAATTATCACCGATTCTAATCAAGCAATACATTAAGGTAATAGGTATCAATACTTTTAACAATAATAATAGATTATCGATTCTACGCCTATATATATAGGTGTCCGTTGATTCTTTTAATAGTAAGTCATTACAGAAAACAGATAAGCCAGTAAAAATTAAAATAATGAGGAAGGGTAATAGAAAAATCTGTTCGTGGCTAAAAAATTGACCAATATTTCCAAATATATTATTAAATAAGAAAAGGTCGGCAAAATTATCCGCTTCGTGTGTTAATAAAATGGTTATGCTAAAAAATAAGCTTGCTAAAATGGCAGCACCTGCAATTTTCCAGAAGTGATTGCGATACATAATAAACGTATCTCCAAATAAAGCCCCTGTTTTTTTTATAGCCCCAAAATTAATCTGTTGTAATTTATCAGGTTGTAATTGATACTTGGAGGTAGTTATAGTAAAACCCATTTTTGATTTTTGATAAGGATACCAGACAAAATACCAGATAATGAACACCAAGCAGCCTAAAATAAAAGTAGCCCTTAATAAATCTGGAAGTTCCGTATGTCGAGTAATATATCCCTCAATAAAACCAGCCGTAATAAAAATAGGAATCAAACCCATCATTATTTTCAAACCTCGCCTTGCACTTATTTGAAAAGCTTTTAATCTAGATAAAGTACCTGGAAAGACCCAACCTTTGCCCATTGTAATGCCTGCTGCCCCAGCAATAATAATTGCAGAAATTTCTAATGTTCCGTGCATCCATATTGTCAAGAAGGATTCTAGAAAAACACCCTGCGTATAAAAGAAATACTGAAAAGCCCCCACCATAATTCCATTCCTAATCAAAATACCGATTGAACCAATTGCGGCAAAAGCACCCATTACAAAAGTCAGTAAAGCAACGAATATATTATTGAAGGTAATGCCAACCGACATCCCAAATTGTCCCTGTTCTTTATAAACTGCCATCGGGTCGCCTTTTTTGATATTTTCAATCGTCATATCAACATAACTATCTCCTAAAATAATTCTAGGAAAATCAACATCCATCGCTGTAGATAAAACACCAATTAGAAAAGCCCCCATAAATACTAAAAAAGAGAGTAAAAAGGCTGGTCGAGCTTCATAAACCAATTGCGGTAATTCTTCTTTCCAAAAATTAATAAACCGTTCCGCTGGAGATTGCTTGTTTTTATAAATATGGGTAAAAATAACTTGGGCTAAACTATTTAGATAGACTCGAACTGAGCGATTCTTATAAAAGGTACGAGCATAAGATAAATCATCGGTGACCTTAATAAAGATTTCACTGAGCTTATCAGGATTTTGATGCTCTTTTTTTAGTACTTTTTCGTATTCCTGCCATTTGTCTTTATTGTCTTGAATGAATTTTGTTTCTCGCATTGGGTCAGCTTGTTTTTAGAGTAAAGCTAAGATAGATTTTTGAGAAATACATTAATAAAATGAAATTAGCTATAAAGTTGAGAAAAGGCGGACAGTCTAAGAACACACATATATATATATAGTAGGAATTAGGCGTTTATAGACTAATGGGGTAGGGATTTCTAATTTAATCTTGATAATTTTTGAGTGTATTGCTTTCTATTCTTCCATTTTTCTGAAAAGGCTATTATCAATCATATCGAGTATGTCTTAAACTAAGGGCTTAAGTAATTCAGCTGATATAGTTTCAAAGACAGTAATCATAGATATACTTGGAAAAGGCGGTTTATCAGTTGGGGAATACTTAAAGTTTTTTAGTATACCTTATATATAGTAGCTATTTCTGGCGATTTATATAGAGGGAAACATCAATAGAGCAATGCTTTTCTATAAATGCTAAAAAAAGCAGGTTAAATATGATTTTTATTACTAATAATAAACGGGGTAATTTATTGTTTTTGAAATAATATTTTGTATTTGATATTAAGATGCCTTATTTTAAAATTTATCTATTTTTATTTCAAAAAAACATTAAAAAAATTCGGTTTAGGGCTTGTAGAAACTATAAAAAGCCTATACTTTTGCGCTCGCTTGGGAAGCTAAGCAAAATCGGCAGAAAAGCTGGTTAAAAGGGTTGAAAAAAAGATAATTTATTTTGGCTTAAAATTTGGTTTTAAGAAATAATAAATATACTT
>JAFMDF010000112.1 GCA_017857395.1 Bacteroidota bacterium
ATATCTTTTTTTTGCTACAAATATACTAAATCAACCTATTTAATACACGACCAACCCCATCTTATTAACTCTGCCCCCATAACTATTCTGTAATATCAAAAGGCTTAGGCTGATTTAATATTTCCCAAGTATGATCGGATAATAATTTTACGGTTGCTTTAAATTCTAGTGGATTCCTCCTTCCCCATTCCTCTGGTGCTACCATAGAGACTACATATTTCCCATCTTTTCTTTGATAGAGATGATACGTTTTACCAATTAGCGGCTTAAAACTCATGTCTGCTTGATAAATACTTTCTGATATTTCAACCCTTGCTTTGATTTTGTTGGCTTGTTCTGCCAACAAATTAATCTGCTCTCGAATTTGGTCGAGTTGCATTTCTGTTTGCTCGTACATTGCACCCACTGCTAAGCCTTTCATTCTCCCCTTATCAATGGGCTTGATAACAGCTCCTCCTACCGTATGTGCATACGGTAATAAATGTGGGTTCTCTGCAACTTTATCTTTATCTATTGGATTGATAAATGCTTCTTTTTTTGACATGGGATAAGTAATTTTTCAAATTTGGATGAATATATAGTAGAATGAAAAAGGTAAGCAATTGTTGCAAAAAGGAAGGCAAATAAAAACAAGTGATTCAAATTATAAATCTTTGACTCTTAAAGGTTGCGCTGTTGGTCTGTTAAGATTACTTCTTTTTATAATCTAAAATATTAATACGTTCTTGGCAAGTTACTACATCCCTTTCTTCATTAGAGGCAATAATAATCAATCGGTTAGCAGCATATTTTTCTAATAATTGATGAAACCAATCCACACTTTTTTCATCTAAAGTAGCAGTGGGTTCATCCAATAATAATAAGGAAGTATCCGAACAAATTGCCAATCCTAGTTTTAAGCGTTGCTTCATTCCAGAAGAAAAAAAACGAACTGCTTTATCTTTTGCCTTTTTTAATTCGATAATTTCTAAGAAATCAGCTGTACTTAAATTATTAATAAATGGCTTGAATTGTTTATGAAAATTAATAGCTTCCGTAAGGGTAAATTCTTCTATTAAATCAATGTAAGGGGAAGCAAAACTTAGGTGTTGATAAATATCATCTTTATCGATTATTTGACCATTTATTTTATAGTCAATCGTCCCTTTGGTCGGAGACAAATGACCTGCTAAAATTTTAAGTAAGGTAGATTTACCAGAACCATTAGCGCCAAGGACAGCATAGCGAGAAGGGATGGAAAAATGTTGGTTAACATTTCTAAAAATCCAATCGTAGAGATAACGTTTGGTGATATTATTTAGAATGATTTCCATTTATTTTATTTCCATTTAACTGTCTAAATCCTTTGATAATCCCTCTATCTGATGCTTCTATAAACTGAATAATTATTTTTCTTTCCGCTGATTTAGGTAAACTTTTCTTTATTTTCTTAATGGCTTGTGTCGTATTAAATCCTTTGACAAATAAAAAGCGATAGACATCCTGAATTGCATGGATTTGCTCATTAGTAAACCCGTTTCTACGCAAACCTATAGAATTGACCCCTGCATAGGCAATTGGTTCTCTAGCGGCTTTTATATAAGGCGGTACGTCTTTTCTGACTAATGAACCTCCACCAATCATGGAATAAGCACCAATTTTCACAAATTGGTGTACTGCTGTTAGGCCTCCCAAAGTAGAGTATTCTCCAATTTCGATATGCCCAGCAAGGTTAACATTATTGGCTAAAACAACTCCTTTTCGTAAGATACAATCATGCGCTACATGTACATAAGCCATCAACAAACAATTGTCTTCTATAATGGTTTTATCATTCGCTCTAGTGCCTCGATTTAAAGTACAATATTCTCGAATCGTGACATTATCACCAATTTCGATGCTAGAATATTCTCCTTCAAATTTTAAATCTTGTGGAATGGCACCAACTACTGCTCCTGGAAAAATCTTGCAATTTTTGCCAATCTTCACCCCTTCCATAATCGTCACATTTGACCCAATCCAAGAATCGGCTCCAATTTCTACATTAGCGCCTATGGTCACAAAGGGTTCAATGGTCACATGTTGACCTACTTTTGCTTTAGGGTGAATAATTTTTAGTCCTGTGATACTCATATATTTTTTGACGATGAACGATAAACAGTGCATGATAAACGTTTCGTTCTGCTATTAGTTTATCAATTTAATATTATCATTCTACTAACTTCTTTTTACAATCTGTGCGGTTAACTCTCCTTCTGATACAATTTTATTTCCGACATAAGCCCTTCCTTGCATGTGGCAAATTCCTCTCCGAATAGGCGATAATAGCTCCATTTTTAAAATAAGGGTATCCCCGGGGACAACCATCTGTTTAAATTTAGCATTATCAATTTTCATAAAATAAGTATCCCATCCCTCAGGTTCCTCCATCTTAGATAAGGCTAAAAGACCGCCACATTGTGCTAAAGCCTCCATTTGCAAAACTGCTGGCATGACTGGATTACCAGGAAAATGTCCCGTAAAAAACGGCTCATTCATTGTGATATTTTTTATCCCAACAACATGGGTATCTGATAACTCAATAATTTTATCCACCAATAAAAAAGGATAACGATGAGGTAGCCATTCTGCTATTTTAACCGAATCAAAAATAGGTGCTTTTGTAGGGTCGTATTTAGGTTTACCTTTTAATTTTCGTTGCTCTTTATACAGATCTCGAAGAATTGTGGCTAAACCAACATTCCCTGTATGCCCTGGTTGAGTCGCAATAATTTTACCTTTAATCGGTTTATTAACCAAAGCTAAATCTCCAATTAAATCTAATAATTTATGCCGACTCGGTTCATTAGGAAACTTTAATTTTTTAGCATTTAAAATATTATCGGTTGTATCGGTCGTTAATTTCGGCTGTCCTAATTTTTGGGCTAATTCGTCTAGTTTGTTTTTGCTAATTTTTTTATCGGCAAAAACAATCGCATTCTCTAAACTGCCCCCCTGAATTAAATTTTCCTCTGCCAAAGCTTCTAAGTCACTTAGCATGACATAAGTACGAGCAGGAGCAATGGTTTCTTTATAAGCAGCTATATTATTTAGACTGGCAAATTGTGCATCAACTGCATTGGTATCAAAGTCTAGAAGTGTCTTTACCTGAAAATTATCTGAAGGTAAGACAATATATTCTGCGCCAGTTATTTCGTCTTTATACTCAATAGGCTCGTCAATAATGACAAAATCCCTTGCCGAGTCTTGTGCTACTCGCCCAGCTTGTTCCAAAGCCTTAATGATTGGTGCCGCACTTCCATCCAATATAGGTACTTCTTCCCCATCAATCTCCATTAACACATTATCTAAGGACAATCCGACTAATGCTGATAAAACATGCTCAACCGTTTGTACTTTGATGTCCCTTATTCCTAAAGTAGTACTTCGATTGGTAGCGACTACTTTTGTAGGGTCAGCAGGAATAACTACTGGTTTTTCTAAATCAATCCGCTTAAACCTAAATCCATGATTGACGGCTGCTGGATAAAAAGTAAGGGTGGTTGCTTTTCCTGTATGTAATCCTTTTCCCTTAATAGAGACCGATTTTTCTATAGTATGCTGGTTCATATTGGGTGACTAAGTTTTTATAAATGTACGAATGCTGATAAATTCTCCATAGGTAAATGATTAAATTAACTAACAAAAATGAAAGATAGACTATAAAATTTAAAGAAAACTCCTTCATTTATTCCTTTTATCATTTATTCATCTACTCCTTGAATAGGTACAAATGCTATGTCAATGTTGAAATAAGTTGCGAAGTTACTAAAAGCTAAAGGCATAGAACAGGATAGAATAGGAATTTTTTCGTTTCTAAAAATTAAAATGAATACTAGTTTTCTAAAAATAAGACAGAAAACAATTATCTATTCTTCCTTCTGATTGGAATTTCTTTTATAATTTTGCACACTTTTAGATCACAAAAATGTTTTTAATGCGTTATAGAAGCAGTTTATAACCTAAAAAAATAACAACATTCTTTTAGAATAACCTTTAGAAAAGATATAAAATGAGTTTAGAAAAATTAGTAGTCGTAGGTGGAATAGCTGGCGTTCACAAAGTAGCAGCCAATCGGAGTAACGGCTTGATTATCGAGAATTTAGATACTGGAAAGAAACGTTTTGCACCTTCTAGAAAGCATCAATTTACGCCTTTAGAATCTATCACTATTTACACAAACGACGAGGAAGAAACCTTAGAATTAGCAAAAGTTTTTCAAAATATGTTCACCAAGTTGGAAACAACTCCATTAGTCGCACATAGTGCATCTAATGATGAACTGAAAACTTATTTTGCCGAAATAATTCCTAATTACGATAGAGATCGGGTATATATTGGTGATATGAAAAAAATAGTAAAGTGGTTTAAATTTTTGAATGACCGTTCATTGATTACACTAGAAGAAGAAAAATCAGTGGACGAAACAACAGAAGCCGAAGTTTCAGAAAATCCAGCTGAATAGAAAATTTATTAATACTGTACTATAATTGTTACTACTTCCCTGTTGCTAATTTTTTTTTTAATTGGCAACAGGGAACTGGCAGGAATTTATGATGCCTTACACAAAATCACTTCAATCCTCTCCTTTTCATTTCTCTTACTATTAATTCATATTCTCGATTCATATCTCCACTAATCGCAGAGTTTTCTTGTGCTCGCCTGATTAAATAAGGAACTACATCTTGAACAGGTCCATAAGGAACGTATTTTGCTACATTATAGCCTGCATCCGCTAAATTGAAGGTAAGGTTATCACTCATCCCATAGAGTTGACAAAAATTAAGGTGTGGATGATTTTTTTTAATATTTTTTTGATCAATCAGACTTGCTTGCAAAGCACAACTATTCATATTATGTGTAGCATTGCAAGATCCAATATGCGTAAAATGCTCTACACAAAATTGTATAGCCGTATCATAATCGTTATCGGTAGCTTTTTTATTAGGCTGAATAGGAGAAGGTAGATTTAAAGCGGCTGCTCTGGCTCGTTCTTTTTCCATGTATGCGCCACGTACTAACTTAGCGCCCAATAAATAGCCTTCTTTTCTAGCTTCTTCGTAGGAATCAATCAGATATTGCAATCTATCATGGCGGTACATTTGAAAGGTATTATAAACAATGACTCGCTCGCCATTATACCGTTTCATCATTTTGTTGACTAAAAAATCAATCGTATCTTGAATCCAACTCTCTTCTGCATCCACAAAAACGCCTACTTTTTTATTATGTGCTGCATAACAAATAGCATCTAAGCGTTTGTTCACATTCTTAAATTCTGTCTTCTCTGCTTCCGTTAATGCTGCGCCATTTTGTATTTTTTCCAATAAGGCAAATCTCGAAATACCTGTAATTTTCATACTAATGACAGGCACACTTTTATTTTGTTCCGCAAACTCAATGGCTCGAATCATTTCATTCATCGTTCCATTAAAATCCAATTCAGAAGTTTTGGCCTCTGCACCATAATCTAAAATCGTTAACGCTTTTTGGCCAACTAATTGGTTGATGACTGGTTGACAACCTAATAAAGTCGTTCCTCCACAGAATTGCTCGAAGATGGTATGCTTAATGGTCGTTTCTACGAAAGGTAAGTTTAGATTCAAAGCAGCTATCCCTATTTTTGAGCCAATGTTTACCAACCAAGTATGGTTCATTAGTTGAAATAAGCGCGTCATCTTTTTCAATTGCTTATCCGTTTTTCCAGAAAAGGCAATAGCTGTATTGGTAAAATCTATTGATGTTTTTTTTGTCATTATTCTTTTTCCCATTAGATCAGTATTAGGGGGATTTTTCTCAGTTTTTTAAAAATTTTATGGATTATCGGTTGTCCATATTCGCCAAGACTCTTCTGCTTGCAAATGTAGCATTTCTAAACCATTCATAATTTTAGCATTACGATTAAGACCCATTTGCAAGAATTTTGTCACTTCTGGATTATAGACCAAATCATATAAAAAATGTTGGTCACTTAAATACTCATAAGGTAATGCCGGTGCTGAATCATAGTTTGGAGACATTCCTAATGGAGTAGTATTGACAATGATTTGATGGTTACTTAAGCAGTCCTTATCAATCATTTCATAAGTGACCTGTCCCTTCTTTTTGCTTCTCGATACAAGTTGTGTTTTTATTCCCAATTTATCAAGTACATATAATACAGCCTGAGCTGCACCTCCTGTCCCTAAAACTAAAGCCTTCATAGCCGATAAAGGAATAGTAGCAGTAGCCAATAATTTCCTCAAAGATATTTCAAATCCATAAACATCAGTATTATATCCTTTGAGTTGCCCGTTAGTGATTTTTATGGTATTCACTGCTCCAACCTTTGCTGCTTCTTCACTGACTTCATCTAAGTAAGGAATCGCTTGCTGTTTATATGGAATCGTAATATTGATCCCTAATAAATTAGACCTATCTTTTAATAAAGTAGGCAATGCGGTAATATTAGGAATCGGGAATAGTTCATAATGATATCCCTCAATTTTTTCTTCCCTAAATTTTTCTGCAAAATATTTTTTGGAAAAAGAATGAGAAAGCGGATAACCGATTAAGCCTAATTGGTGTTTGACTGACATGCTATTACTAGAGTTGCCAGTTGCGAATTGCCAGTTACCAGTTGCACTACTAATTGGCAACTGGCAATTCGCAACTGTAATATTTAATCTTCCTTTGTTTTTCTTCCTAATCTTTCCATTAAGAAAACGGATAAAAAACCAATAATCATACAGATAACGACTGCTGTTACAAACGGTTCACTATCGTAATTACTAGGTAAAACACTTTCTTCTATAAATGGCACTTCTTCCCCCTTACTATTAATTCTAGTAGACAATACATTTCGCCAAGGCCATAGCTTATTTAAGGAACCCAACATAAAGCCTGTTAATAAAGCCAATGTCGGATTTTTATAATTTTTAAAAGTCCAAGATAGTACTCTTGAGAAAGTCATTAAACCTATTAAACAACCTGCTGCAAAAGTACCAACTATCAACAAACTTTCCGGATCAAAAGTCTTTAAAGCCGTTTTGACAGTTGGAATGACAAAAGAATACATACCCATCAGCAGTAAAATAAAACTACCCGAAATACCTGGTAAAATCAGTGCAGAAATAGCAATCGCACCCGATAGAAAGACAAACCAAAGTGCTTCATTTCCTTGTGCTGGACTCGCTACAGTAATATAATATGCCATGGCTGTTCCTACTATTAAAGCGATAAACTCTTGTACACCCCACCCTTTCACTTGTTTGCCAATAAAAATAGCAGAACTAATAATCAAACCAAAGAAAAATGCCCATAACATTTCTGGATACGTCTCCAATAAATGCGTTACGCCAAACACTCCTACAATAATGCCTGTCGCCATACCAACCAATAACGTCACTAAAAAAGTACCATTAACCGCTGACCAAACACCTGAGATTCCATCTTGCTTAAATGTACCAATTAAAGAAAGGTCAAAAGCTTTGATGGTATCCAATAATTTCTCATAAATGCCCGTAATAAAGGCAATCGTACCACCAGAAACACCAGGGATGACTTCTGCAATTCCCATTGCCATTCCTTTTAAAGCGAGCGTTATAAAAGAGGTGTTATTTTTCATATTGTAAAAGTATATTTATTTCTTTAATCACGGATAAAAATAAATTGGACAATTTGTATTTAATCCCCGCAGGTTTTAGTTATTCCCTTTATTTTTTTAATATTACCTATGGTAAAAGGTAATTTAATTTTCTCTTTCTTTTATGCAAATCTTACCGTAAGGTTACAAGAAAATCGGTAAGGACTATCGAAAGGATTTAGTAATTTTGGTTTCATAAATAAAATACTATTAAATTATGAGTAAATTTCACAAAAAGAATAAAGCAAAAAAAAGAACCAGAAGGTCACCAAAAATAGGAGAAGGTGCTAAAAACAAAATAGGAGAAGCTATACTTCAATCTAAAAACTTTGAGGGAGAGATTGAAATTTTAGAAACTCCATTTGGAGAAATATTGATAAATGACCAAATGTTATTAACCACTTTAAAAAATAAAGCGATTATTTTTGAATTATTAAAAATTGGTGAAGAAATAGAAGAAAGCGATGTCTTGAGCAGGTTAATCTATCTTGAAAAATTAAAAGATAAATACCCCAATGAACCTTTTTTAGCTCATGAAATTTCAATATGCTATGAAGATATGAAAGAGTGGGATAAATACGATAAGGCCGTTAAAGAAAATTATGAAAAGCATCGAGGTTATCCATCTATAGATATAAGTTACGTATCACTCAATTTTGATGAATATGATACCGACCTCTTAGATGATATTTTTGGACAGGCAATGAATATTCACCAAGTTTATCCAATATTTAAAGCATTTGACAGCAAAATTGTTGCAGCATTTTATGCTACTTTGAGTACTATATACAAGAATAGAAATGAATTATTGCGAGCAAGACAATGTGCAGAAATAGTTACACAATTTAACAAATTAAAAGGAGGGATATTGGAAACTCGTATTGACCTCATAGAAAAACCTTGGTTTAGATGGAAATCAAGACTTATAATAGGGGGTATAATATTGCTTATACTAAGTGTAATAGGCGGTATTATTTGGGGAATAATTAGCTTATTTCAATGGGTTTTCTAAATTTTAAATTTATCTATAATTAGAAATATGAAACTAAGTAGCTTTAAAAACTCCCTACAACAAACAGCACCGCCTGCCAATCTTTCGCCCAACTTAGAAGCCCTTTGGTATGATGGAAAAGGCAATTGGTCCAAAGCGCATGATATAGCGGATGGCAATCCCTATCCAGAAGCAAATTGGGTGCATGCCTATTTACATAGAAAGGAAGGGGATAATTGGAATGCCAATTATTGGTATCGACAAGCAGGAAAAACAATGCCAACTGTATCTCTGGCGGAAGAATGGATTGCTTTAGTGACTTACTTTTTAGCAAAAGAAAAATAACCTGCTTCCGTTGCGATGTATATTGAGTTGGTTACATTACCCTTTATTCAAAAGTCCTGTCCCATTACATTTTTTGCAAAAATTACGTTCTCTAGTTCCTAACCAAAAGCCTTTTCCTTCACAATAACCACAATATTTTTGATTGCGGTATCGCTGAGCTAAATAGTTGCCTACTTTCCATCCTCCGTAAATGATGCCTACTAAAATGGCTAGTCTTAATAAAATAATCATCTGCTACTAGTTTTGTTTGGTTATGCTATAGCCTAAATTATACCAAGAAAGAGCTTGGCAATACAGGGGTACTTTTAAATTTTAGATTTATTACACCTCTTTCCAGCGAAAGCAATCTCTTGTATGGTCATTTACCATACCAATTCCTTGCATATAAGCGTAGCATATCGTGGAGCCAACAAAAGAAAATCCTCTTTTCTTTAAAGCCTTACTCATAGCATCGCTTTCTTTACTAGTAGCAGGAACGTCTTTATTTTCTTTAAAGTTATTATTAATTGGTTGTCCATCGACAAACTGCCAGATATATTTGTCAAAACTGCCAAATTCTTCTTGAATTTTCAGAAACCCTCGGGCATTTTTAATCACAGAATTGATTTTTAATTTATGTCGAATAATAGCTGAATTTTGTACCAAGGCTGCCAATTTTGCTTCGTCATATTGAATGATTTTTTCCGCCTCAAAATTATCAAAGGCAGCTTTGTAACCTTCCCTTTTCTTTAAAACGGTTAACCAATTCAGCCCAGCTTGTGCGCCTTCCAAAATCAACATTTCAAATAAATGACGGTCATCGTGTACGGGAACGCCCCATTCTTCATCGTGGTAATTGATAAAATCTCCATAAGATAAGCACCAAGTACAGCGGGTTTTAGTAGCCATAGGTATTTTTTTGTGTAGTTAGCAATTTTTTTCACAAGGTAAGGAATGAATACAATTTTTATGATTAGAATGTCATTTGCTTTTTTTAAATTTGGTCTAATAAACGGCAGATGACAAAAGTAAAAAAATTAGTACTGCTTTAAAATAAAAAATTAGTATGAATATACATGCCAATATTGATAAGCTAAAAAAGTTATTTTTCGGAAAAACAATACTAGGAATTACCCTTCTGGGATTAATATTTCTACTAAGTCAATGTACTACCAACTCCTCTAATAAAATCAACTTCAATACCCAAATAAAACCCATACTCAATAAACACTGTATCCATTGTCACGGAGGCGTGAAACAGAATGGTGGATTGAGCATGATGACTAGAGAAAAAATACTAGCACCAACAACTTCAGGACAACCCGCTATTATTCCTGGCAACCCATCAGCTAGTGAATTTATTAGCAGATTGACCGCCGAAGATGTAGAAGAAAGAATGCCATTTGAAGCACATCCGTTAGCACAAAAAGAAATTAATGTATTAACTCAGTGGGTCAAAGAAGGAGCAGAATGGGGATTACATTGGGCATATAATCCAGTAGAAGCAGTAGCCATTCCTAAAATAGAAAAAGCCTTAGGGGCAGTTGATGGACAAATGACTACGGATTGGGCAAAAAATGATATTGATTATTTCATTGGGAAGAAATTAGCGGAGAATCATTTATCGCCTAGTCCATTAGCAGAAAAAAGTGCCATTCTTCGTAGAGTCAGTTTAGATTTAATTGGTTTACCTGCACCAAAAGAATTGGCAACTGCTTTTCTAAGCACCCAAAATTCTATAAGTTATCAACAATTGGTAGATAACTTATTGAGTTCTCCACATTATGGGGAACGTTGGGCGAGTATGTGGCTAGATTTAGCAAGATATGCCGATACCAAAGGTTTTGAACGAGACCCACATCGCTCTATTTATCCTTATCGAGATTATGTGATAAAAGCGTTCAATGAAGATTTACCGTATGACCAATTTATCACAGAACAGTTAGCAGGAGATTTATTACCCAATCCAACAGATAATCAACTAATAGCTACAGGTTTTCATCGGAATACAACAACAAATGATGAAGGTGGAACAGATAACGAAGAATATCGAGTAGCCGCAGTAGTTAACCGAGTGAATACTACAGGAGAAGCTATTCTTGGAACAACCTTCGCTTGTGTGCAATGTCATGGTCATCCTTATGACCCTTTTGAGCATCAAGAATATTATCAGCTGATGGCATTTTTTAATAATACTAGAGATGAAGATACCAATGCAGATTATCCTTTATTAAGAATGTATCGACCAGCAGATAGCTTAAAATTGGCAGAGTTGACCAACTGGGTAAAAACAGTAGAAAGTAAGGAACGGGCGGATGAAATCGCTCATTTTTTAAAAACTTGGCAACCGACTATTTATTCCATGGATACGGATAGTTTAGTGAATGCCGCTTTATACGACACCAAATTTTTAGGCTTTCGCCAAAATGGACAAGCAATTATTAGGAACGTTACCCTTACGGGGAAAAGCAAATTGATTATCAAACAATTAACTTCCAAAAAAGGAGGACATTTTTCTATTCATTTGGATAGTTTTACTGGGGATAAATTGATAGATTATGCCTTATCTTTCAATGTAAAAGATAATCCCTTTTTAGAAATTCCTTTAGTAGCAACAACAGGCAAACACGACCTTTATTTAAAGTATGATAATCCTTTATTAGAAAGTCCAAATGCAATGGGTTTTAGAATGGATTGGTTTTATTTTACGAATGATTTCCCTGGTCAAACAACGGCTGAATATGACACACAAAAACAACATTTTTGGGATTTAATGGAAGCACGTCCACCAACGACTTTAATCATGCAAGATAATCCAGCAGAACGAAGTCGGACTACTAAAGTATTTGATAGAGGTAATTGGCAAATGCATAAAGAAACGGTGCAAGCAGCAACGCCCAAAGTCTTAAATGCTTATCCAACAAATGCCCCTAAAAATAGACTAGGATTAGCCCAATGGATAACCGATAAAAAAAATCCCTTAACGGCTCGGACGATGGTGAATCGTTTATGGGAACAGTTATTTGGAAAGGGCTTGGTAGAAACGGTAGAAGATTTAGGTACGCAGGGAAATGTGCCTACCCATCCTGAGTTATTGGATTGGTTAGCTTATCAGTATATGTATGAATTTGACTGGAGTACAAAGCGTTTATTAAAAGCAATCGTTACTTCTGCCACTTACCGCCAATCTACTAAGGCTAGTCCAATGCTTCTAGAAAAAGATCCTTATAATCAACTATTAGCTAGAGGGCCAAGAATCCGTTTAAGTGCCGAACAAATCAGAGATCAGGCTTTAGCCATTAGTGGTTTGTTAAATCCAAAAATGTATGGCGAACCAGTCATGCCGCATCAACCAGACGGTGTTTGGAGTTCCCCTTATAATAATGCTAAATGGGTGGTAAGTGAAGGAGCTGAAAAATACCGTCGGTCTATCTATACTTATATGAAACGCTCCTCCCCTTTTACGGCAATGGAAACTTTTGATGTAGCGACTAGAGATGTTTGTTCTGCACGTCGAATCCGAACGAATACGCCCTTGCAAGCATTGGTGACGTTGAATGATGAAGGGTTTATGGAAATGGCTAAACATCTTGCGGTTCGGATGCAAACAGAAGGTGGCCAAAAAGTGAGTGAGCAAATTCAAGCAGGGTATCAGTTAGCTTTAGGTAAACCAATAGCAAAAGAAAAATTAGCCATTTTAGAAGGCTTATACAGGGAGACCTTACAAGATTTTGAAAAACAATCAACTGATGCAAAAGCAATAACCGAAGGATTAGGAATGAAAGAAGATTTAGCGTCTATGGCAGCGATGATAGTCGTCGCTAACACGATTATGAATTTGGATGAATTTATGATGAAATAAAAAGAAACCATGAGTCAAAAAAAACATCAATTACCGAAAGAAGCCTTGCAAAAACAAGCACAATTAAATACGCGTCGATTGTTCCTAAAGCAATGTGGTTTGGGGCTTAGTAGTATGGCTATTGGGTCTGTTTTAGGCGGCTGTGGTGGAACAACGCTCCCTACTACCAATGGGGCAATTACCAACCAAATACAAAATATTACTAATAATTTGCCCCATTTTGCTCCAAAGGCAAAATCTGTTATTTTTTTGCACATGGCAGGTGCGCCTTCGCAACTAGAGTTATTTGATTACAAACCTGCTTTGGCAAAATTACATGGACAGCAATGCCCTGAATCCTTAATTGCAGGTAAGAAGTTTGCTTTTATTCGAGGTGTTCCAACCATGTTAGGGCCACAAGCTAATTTTCAACAACGAGGACAATCGGGTGCTTGGGTGTCTGACTTATTACCACATCTTGCGGAAGTAGCCGATGAAGTAAGTTTCCTAAAAGCCATTCATACCGACCAATTTAATCATGCGCCAGCGCAATTATTAATGCATACAGGAGGCGCTCGTTTGGGGCGACCAAGTATGGGAAGTTGGGTCACTTATGGTTTAGGATCAGAGAATGAAAATTTGCCTGGTTTTATGGTGTTGACCTCAGGAGGGTATAACCCAGATGCTGGTAAACAAGTCTGGGGCAGTGGTTTTTTACCTTCTGTTTATCAAGGCGTACAATGCCGAACTAAAGGTGACCCTGTCCTTTATTTAAGTGACCCCAAAGGCATGAGTCGAGATATTCGCAGTGCTTCGATTAATGCAATTAATGAAGTCAATCAATTAACGCATCAAGCATTCCAAGACCCTGAAACATTGGCTAGAATTGCCCAATATGAAATGGCTTTCCGGATGCAAATTGCGGTACCAGAAGTAATGAATATCAAAGACGAACCTGATTATATTCATAAAATGTATGGAACGGCAATTGGTCAATCCTCGTTTGCGAATAATGTTTTATTGGCTAGGAAACTAGTAGAAAAAGGCGTTCGATTTGTCCAGTTATTTGATTGGGGATGGGATACGCATGGTGTGTCTAGCGATACCGCTTTGGATATTGGTTTGGTAGATAAATGCCGAGCAACTGACCAACCAGTAGCGGCGCTTTTAAAAGACTTAAAACAAAGAGGCTTATTAGAGGAAACCTTAGTTGTTTGGGCGGGTGAATTTGGTAGAACACCTATGCAAGAAAATAGAAATGGCGTCGGTCAATCTTATATGGGAAGAGACCATCACACAGATGCTTTCACGATTTGGATGGCTGGTGGTGGCATTAAGAAAGGTTATACACATGGAGCAACCGATGAATTAGGGTATTATGCAGTAAGCGGTTCGCAATCTATTTTTGATGTACAAGCGACTATTTTAAACCAGTTAGGTTTTAACCACGAACAGTTTACTTATCAATTTCAGGGGCGACCTTTTCGGTTGACGGATGTCGAAGGGGAAGTGATTCGAGAGGTTGTTGGGTAACCACCTAATTAATTAAATTAAATATATTTCTAATTTTAACAAGCTGACCTGCTTCTTTTAGCTACTTTTGCACCGATTTTTGTTGCACCCTAAATTATTAAATTTTATGCATGAATAGGGAATCTTGTGCAATTCAAGAACTGTACCCGCAGCTGTAAGCTTCGTTAATTTTTAGTTCACTATGCCACTATCTTTGGATGGGAAGGCGAATTAAAAAGAAGTAAGTCAGAAGACCTGCCAGAATCGATGCTTAACCTTGCTTTCGGGACTAAAAGCGAATAGAGTTAGTTATATGTAATCACCAAACCCGCCTGACTGTAACGGGCAGGTTTATTTGACTGATTTTCATGTATGCTATTAAATCAACCAAAAACTGTCCTCGATTTATCGGGATAACTTTGGTAATTACTCTATCCCTACCCGAAACGATTTTTTTAAATCAAATCGTTTCTTATGAAAAATTTTTACTTTTCTTTCCTTTTTCTTTTTACCGTCACTTTATCTTTTGCGCAAAGTACTGCTTCCTTCGAGGAGCTTGATGTACCATTAGATACTTTTTTTAATAATGCAGATACAACCATAGGTGGTTATCAAAATGGGGACGCCTTTTTCCCTAACGTTTTCAATCCTGATTTCGGAGGTTTTTGGGAAAGTGGTTGGGCGATTTCTACCATGCAAGATGATACCACTTCTGGACCGAGTAACTTATATAGCGCTATTACAGGAAATGGAGTTGGAGTTGATGAATCTTCAAAAACGTACGCCATTGGACAACAAAATGCAATGATACAACTAAGTGGAAATTCCGTGGGCAAAGTGGTCAACGGATTCTATGTCACCAATGGTACTTATCCACATAATAGTATGCGAGATGGGGATAACTTTGCGAAGAAATTCGGTGGTGAAGCTGGTACAGACCCTGATTTTTTCAGATTAGAAATTAGAAAATTTTACGACGGGCAATTAGATACAAATGCCGTAGAATTCTATCTAGCAGATTTTCGATTTGACGAAGATAGTTTAGACTACATTGTAAATGATTGGCAATGGGTAGATTTAAGTAATTTGGGGAATGTAGATAGTTTGCAATTTACATTAGCTTCTAGTGATCTTGAAGAATTTGGGATAAACACGCCCTTATTTTTCTGTATAGACAATTTGGAAATGTCCAATTTTGAAATCAATATTCCTACTACCGAAAATATTTCAACTTTTGAAGTCCCTAATTTATCTACCAATACTTTTTTAAATGGCTCAGAAGGAGTAATCGGTTATCAAAGTGGACAAGCTTTTTACCCTACTAATTATAGCCCTGATTTTGGTGGTTTTTGGGCAGGTGGCTGGGCGATGTCTACGGTTAGAGATAGTAGTACTTCTGGATTTGGTAATTTATATGGGGCAAAAACTGGCGGAGGAGTCGAATCTTTTGGTTACGCAGTAGGTCAACAAGGCGCAATGATTCAGTTAGCTGAAAATGCTGCTGGAAAAACAGTCAATGGCTTTTACCTTACGAATACTACTTTTTCGCATAATAGCATGCGAGATGGCGATGATTTTGCAAAGAAATTTGGTGGAGTAGACGGGACAGAGCCAGATTTTTTCAAACTAGAAATTCGGAAATATTCTAATGGTCAATTAGCCCCACAAACAGTTGAGTTTTATCTAGCCGATTTCCGTTCTGATAACAGTAGTGAAGATTATATTGTAAATGATTGGCAATGGGTTGACCTCACCAGTTTAGGCAATGTGGATAGTTTGCAGTTTCTGTTGAGTTCTAGTGACCTTGGAGATTATGGGATTAATACCCCGCTATTTTTTGCCATTGATAATTTGGAAATTAGTGATACTATTTCAACTAGCAATGAAAATATTACTTTAAGTCCCGAGCAAATTAAGTTTTATCCAAACCCTGCTATTAATGAAATTACAATTGATTTTAAAGTAACTGGTATGGAAGGAACTATTCAAGTTTTTGATATGCTAGGTAGGTCTTTAATTCAACAATCCTTTGATAAAAATCAACCTCAAGTAGATGTTTCTAAATTAGGTTTTGGAACTTATATTCTGCAAGTTGTATCTAGGGAAGGCAAGCGTTTTTCTAGTACTTTTGTGAAAAGATAGCTGTTGCGATGTTGCGGTGTTGCCATGTTCTATACGTAACAAGGTAACACCGCAACACCGCAAATCTCACTCAAACTCTGCCTTCAAAACCTTCTTCGTCACCTTTCCCAAAGTATTTCTAGGCAATTCGGCCTGAATAATAAATTTTCTAGGAATTTTATAAGTAGGTAATAATTCTTTTAACCATTGTTTAATCGCATCGAAATCGAGGTTTTTATCATCGCTAATTAGACTAGCTGCTACCACCTCGCCCCATTCTTTATCAGGAATTCCAACGACTGCACATTCTTTAATTTTCGGATGTCTACGCAGGACGTCTTCGATTTCTAAAGCAGAAATTTTATACCCACCAGATTTAATAATATCCACCGAATCTCTGCCTAATATTTTAAACATACCATTATTAAAAATAGCAACATCCCCACTTTTAAACCATCCATCAATGTAAGCTTCTTCGGTAGCTTTAGGTTTGCGCCAATATTCTTTAAATACATTTGGTCCTTTAATTTGGATTTCCCCTGGTTCGCCCGTTTCTTTTACATCTTTTCCATCGGTATCGACTAATCGAATCTGGACACCAGGCAAAGGCAATCCAACATGTCCAGGACGTCTTTCTGTTCGATAAGCATTAGATAAAGCCATACCGATTTCCGTCATCCCATATCGTTCTAAAAGGGTGTGGGTACTGATTGCTTTCCATTGTTCCAATACTGGAACAGGTAAGGCTGCAGAACCAGAAACCATTAATCGCAATGCTTTTACGCCTTGGGATAAACGCTCTTTTTCCTCGGATGAAGCAGCTTCCCAAAAAGCAATTAATTTAAAATAAATGGTGGGCACTGCCATAAACAAAGTCAACTGTCCGCCGCTTAATTTTTGCCAGACTTTTGTCGCATCAAATTTGGGTAAAAATTCACAGCAAGCACCTGACCAAAGTGCACAACTCAACACATTGATGATGCCATGCACATGATGCAAAGGCAAAATATTTAGAATATGGTCAGCTTGTTCCCATTCCCAAGCATTAACCAACGTTTCTATTTGAAATTGGATATTTTGATGCGTTGTGACTACGCCTTTAGGCAAGTTAGTCGTACCACTTGTATAAAGAATCATCGCTCGTCTATCCAAGGCTACAGCGGGTAAATCGGAGGTCGAACCATCCATCAAATCAGTAATTAGTAAAAGGCGCATTTTTCGCTCCTTTGCTAATAGCGCTAACAAATCTTTGTATTCTGGACTAACCACTAAAATAGCCGCATCGGTATCTTCAATCACATACTGCAATGCCGGCAAGGGATGTAAAGTACATAAGGGAACGGTAATACCGCCTGCTCGCCAAATCGCCCATTGAGTCGCTACATATTCAAAACTTGGTGGCACTAAAAAAACGACTCTAGTTTCTGCCAAATCTTTTGCCCCATTTAATAAATGATGCGCAATAGCAGCCGAAGCATTTAATAATTGCTGGTAAGTGAACGCTGTTTGGTTAGAGACAATCGCCGTTCTATTGGCAAAGTTGGTTGCTCTATTTATTAATTCAATCATAAAAAATAAGTATAAATAGTGTTTATCCTAAAAATAAGTCGTACGAAAAGTGCTTCCAGAACTTGTCCCGATAGCTATCGGGATGGAAGCACTAAGCCTTATGGAATAAAGTATAAATAGCTCGCAAAAATAAAACTCGAAGATAGTAAATATTCAGCTTTTCCATATTTGTGGAAATCATTCTTTATTTTGCTACTGATTTGGCATTCCAATAAAACTACCTTAAATTTGAATTCGGTGCTGCTAAAAACCACCTCTTATTATGCTACAATATATCTTAAAAAGAATACTCTATTTTATACCTACTTTTCTAATGGTATCTCTCATTATCTTCTTTTTAAGTAAAGCAGCAGGGGAGTTTTTACAATGTGAACAAGTAACTTATGGTAATATAAACATAGAAGATTGCAAGCAAGAAGCCCATCAAAAAGGATACGACAAACCTATTTTTTATTTTACTTTTTCTACGGCAGCTCATCCAGATACGCTCTACAAAGTTTTTCGAGAAGAACGTCGGAATGCCTTACATCACTTAGTTGGTCAATATGGCAATTGGTCAGAAATTACTCAATATAAAAAAGCACTTCAGCAATTTGATGTACAAGTAGATGGAATTAGGCCCAATCAAAGTAATAGAAAAGGAATCGCAAAATTGCAAAAGGCAGTTAATTTACTATTCGTTACTGGCAAAGACCCTGTTATTAGAAGCCAATTGGATAAAATTGGAGTAGTCATGCAAGAAGATAGTGCTTTGCTAACTTTAATTAGACCTCAAGTGTTGGCATTAACGACTGCTTATACCATGATTAAAGAGAACGCAACGCCCAATAAACTATTCATACCAAGTATTAATTGGTATGGAATGGATAACCAATATCATTTTTGGATAACCAATTTTTTAAGTGGTAATTTTGGAGTTTCTCGTAGAGATTATAATCCTGTAGAAGATAAAATAAAACAACAACTACCTTGGACCTTATACATTAATATCCCTGCTATTATTATTGTTTATTTAATCGCCGTTCCATTGGGTATTTATACAGCAGTTTATCGAGATACTACATTTGATAAAATTACTTCTACCTTTTTATATTTACTATATTCGTTACCTGTTTTTTGGATAGGAACAATGTTGGTCAATTTTTTTACAACGCCAGAATATGGGATGAAATGGTTTCCTTCTGTTGGTTTAAATGGAAATGAACTGACTTGGGAAAATATGACCAAACTTATTTTACCTATTTTTTGTGTTACTTATGTTTCCTTAGCTTTTATGACGCGCCAAATGCGTAGCAGTATGTTAAATACTATGCAACAAGACTACATTCGTACTGCTAAAGCTAAAGGTTTATCAGAAAGGACAGTTATTTGGAAGCATGCTTTTAGGAACTCCTTATTCCCATTAATAACCATTTTTGGTTCAGTAGTGCCTTCGGCATTTGCAGGAAGTATTATTGTAGAACAAATTTTCAACATAGAGGGAATGGGCTTATTATTATTGGGTTCTATCAGAAATCAAGACTGGCCCGTTGTATATGCTATCTTAATGATTGCCGCTATTTTGACGATGATAGGCTTGTTAGTTGCGGATATTCTATACGTGATGGCTGACCCTAGAGTTAGGTTGGAAAAGAAATAAAAAAGGGCAGTCTGATAGTCATCACACTACCCTAATTTTTTGTTGGGTACTACTTATAAGAATTCCTTTTCAACTATTTGACTTTTGAAAAGGTAATCTTACACAGCTTACCTACCAAATTGGAGGCAAGCCACTGTAAGTATCAACTTATCAAAGGATTATAATAAAGTCAAATCTCCAAAGGACGATTTAATTTATTGTCTGGATGGAATTTTTCAAAATGAGCAATAATAGCACAATTCAATTAATCATGCTGTCGATTTTAGCTACTTGAAATCAGCGTAAGTGGGAAATTTAAATCGGAATTAAGAAAGGGAGGTTAGTTTTAAAAATATTGCATTTAAAACACAATTCAAAGATATATAAAAATAATAAATATGCCAACTTCTATAAAAGGAAATATTAATAATAATTCAATAGGAGAGCAACCCTATCTATAGGTAGGAGTTAGAGATTAGAGGTAAGCCTCTAATCTCTACTCTTTTAATATTTATCTTAGAAACTATGAATAATCTGTAAAAAGTCAGCTGCTTTCAAAGAAGCGCCACCAACCAATCCACCATCTACATCTGGCTGACCAAATATTTCTTTAGCATTCGCAGGTTTTACACTGCCACCATATAAAATAGAAGTACCATCTGCAACTGTAGCACCATATTTGTCCGCTAATAAAGCTCGAATTGCTTTGTGCATATCCTGTGCTTGTTGCGGAGACGCGGTTACGCCTGTTCCGATTGCCCAAATTGGTTCATAGGCAATGATTATTTTACTAAAAGCGTTTTTCTTCAGGTGAAATAGACTATCCTCTAATTGTTTCTTTACATGTGCTACATGTGTGCCTGCCTCTCGAATTGCCAATGGTTCTCCACAACAGAAAATTGGAATCAACCGCTTTCCTAAAACAGTATTCACTTTTGCAGCTAATAATTCATGACCTTCATTAAAATATTCTCGACGCTCAGAGTGTCCTAAAATAACGTATTTTGCGCCAACAGATTTAATCATGCTAACAGAGATTTCTCCTGTATAAGCACCACTTTCTGCTTGGTGACAATTTTGTGCAGCTACTTCTAAGTTAGCTACTTTTTTGACGATACCGCTAACTGCTTTTATATGCGTTGCAGGTACGCCTAGGATGGCTAAGTTTTCAGACTCATCCATACCATCTGCAATTGCTTTTGCTAATTGACGGCCTTCGGTATAGTTCTTATTCATTTTCCAATTACCTGCTGCTATTTGTTGCCTTTTCATATATTCGTGTTAATGGTTAAATAGTAATAGTTATTTTTTCGCCTAAAAATTTAGGTTGTTTATTTAAAATGATTATATCTAAAATGGCTTTACAACGCGCCAAATATTCTCTTAACCTAATTTTAATCCCAAGTCTGAAACTAACATCCTTCGCATTATACCCAACTGCCGTCACGCCTCTTCGATTCGCTATAAATAGGGCACGTTGATTATGAAATTTTTGGGAAATAATGGTGATTTTTTGTTGACCAAAAACAGCTTTACTTCGCACTACTGAATCCAAGGTTCTAAATCCTGCATAATCTAGTGTAATGGCAGATTCGGGAACACCTCTTTCAAGGAGTGCTGCTTGCATCTGTTTTGGTTCATTGTACGATTTTAGACGATTATCTCCACTTACTAATAAATGTTTTACTTTGCCCGCATGGTATAATTGAGCGGCAGCCTCCATTCGATAATAAAAATAAGGGTTTTGATAACCACCCTTGAGGTATTTGGAAGTACCTAATACCAAACCTACATCATTAGGTGGAATTGATTTAATCGTATCAAAAACTTGCTTACTGGTACTCCGTTCTACCCAAAAATTACAAACCCAAATAAAAAACAGTAATAATAGAAAGCCTATACTGCCTATCATTAACCATTTTTTTAGGATTGAGCACATAACTATATTATTGTATTTTCAATGGATTGGTTCAAAAAACGTGTAAGGTAGGATTATTTTTAATTTTAGGCCGAAAGACTTTGCGTTAATTTTAAACAACTATAAAAACAAAGACCTTTTGCGTATTCGATAACATTGGAGAAATCAAAATATACACAAAAGGCCTCTGTTTATTAAACTAGTGTTCTATCGAAGTAGCTTAGGCTTCCAGCCCGAGAAGTATCTCCTAGCAATCCTAATGCCTCTATTCGGACAAAATACCCAAGCTACTTTTTTTAAATAGGGTTATTGCACGGGTGCATTCGCTGTAGCTTCTAAATTTAAGACTAAAGCAATATCGTTATTGATGATTTTATCTTTAGCCAAACCAGCAATAGATTTAGAGCCATATTGAATTCCCCATTGGGTTCTATCAATAACAAAAGCAGGGCTAACTACGGTTAACTTATTTTCTACTACTGCTACATTTACAGGAATAGAAATGCTTTTAGAAATACCTTTCATGGTTAAATTTCCAGTAATGGTGTGCGTTGCATCGGCTTCACCAGTTGCTGGCTTTGACCCCGTAATTAGAAATGTTGCTCTAGGATGAGCAGCCACATCAAAGAAATCAGCACTTTTTAAATGTCCTTCAAGCTTCTCTTTCCCTTTTCCTGCTTCCAAATCTGTATTGGTAATGGAATTCATGTCAACCACAAATTGCCCACTAAGGATATTATCTCCTTTTGCTTTAAGGTCACCTAATACGACACTAATCGTTCCTGTATGAGAACTTCCAGCTAATTTAGCCCCTGTCCAAGTTAGCGTTCCCTTATTTAGATTATAGTTAGCCATTTCGCTATTTGCACTAGCGGTTGGCGCTTTGGTTGCAGGTGCAGGTGTTTTGGCATCTGTAGCTTCTACCTTTTTACCTTCTGGTCCTCCACAAGCAACCAATAAGGCTAAAAAGAAAAATGATACTAAATTAATAGTAGCTTTCATTGTTTGACTATTTAATGATGATATAATAAAAGTGAATAAGATATGTAAAAGTAAAGGGTTTGTTGCTTACAGGTAGGAAAAGAAAGTTTTTTTGGAGTGAACTAGTCGTATATAGTCCGTCAATAGGCTTGTTTTCTATTCAAATCATTTAATAAATGAATCGTTTCATCGAGATTATTTAATACTTTACAATTATCTTCAGATGGAACGTTTTGGCTAATCACTTGATAACCCGATAATAAAATAGTTGATTTTGGAAAAGTACTTTTTAAGGTATTTACGTAATCTGTTATATGAGGTTTGGTAAAAGTTTCTGAGATAATCGCATAGATAAATTCGGGCTCGTGTATTTGGTAGGCATCTTTTAAATCCGTCAACGAAATATAATTACCAATATAAATGACCTTAAATTTACGCGATTTTAATAGGTAATGCATGAATAACAAACTCAATTCCTGACTTTCCCCTTCTGGTAAATAAATCAAAAATTTAGGAATATCTTTTCCTTGCGCAATGGGTTCGTTATTAATTGCCGAAATAATTTTCTGGCGAATCAAATAGCTCATAAAGTTTTCCTGCACAGGATTAATAGAACCCGTCAACCATAATAAACCCAATTTATCTAAAAAAGGGTAAATCACTTCAATCATCGTCCGCTCAAATCCTAATTGCTGAATATTCGTGGAAATAATGCGGTCAAATTTATACTCATCCATTTCTATCATGGATAAAGTTAGTGCATCTAATTGGACATCACTCTCAAAGTTAACATCAGAAATGGCTGCTACTTTTTCTAAAATTTCTTCCGCTCGCATTTTAGCGATTTTAGAAATTTTAATGCCATTCTTATTTAATAAAGCAATGTTTAACAAGAGTTTTAAATTCTCATCTGTATAATAACGGATATTCGTTTGTGTACGACCAGGTTGGATAATGCCGTAACGTTGTTCCCATATACGAATGGTATGAGCCTTAATTCCTGAGAGCTTTTCTAAATCTTTTATGGAATAAACCGCCACGTATCCTTATTTTAAAATGAATTTAATAGATTCAGGAGTATCAAATGTTAAACAGCCTTTTATTGATATTGTTTAAATATTTACTCAAAAGATTAAACAAAACTCAGCTTATTTATCGGCTAAGTCAATGCTTTTGAATAATAAATACTATTTCTAAGTAATTATTTGCCTATCGTGGATAAATTTCATCCCGAATAGTTGATTCCTTAATTCAGAATCTATGCAAAAAATAAATCCATTGTCATCTCGGGCGGACTGCAAATGGCAGGTTTAGTAAATTTAAATATATTTGGAAGCGTTATTTTAAACGAAATATGCCAGATTTTAAAAATCTGGCATATCTATAACTTCTACTAATTGCTATTTAGGGAAGACCCCTGACAGCTTGATCGAGAACCCCTGATTTGCTAAATCTAGGAGATTTAGTAAATTTTGACCCCATAGCTATCGAGATGAAAATTTAGCAAATCGCCCATTCTAGGTTAGACTGCTGAACTCCTACCTACTTATACTGCTTCCCATGCTTAATGACCATATCCACATGTTGTAATAGACTAATATGCCGTAAAACATCTCCTTTAACCGCAATAATATCTGCGTATTTTCCTTCACTAATAGTACCTACCTCCTTATCAACACCCATAAAAACAGCAGGCCAATAAGTAGCTGATTTAATCGCCAAAATAGGATCGTATCCCAATTCATTAACCCATACATCTAATTCATTCCAAGTAGATTGACTATGAAATTTCATAGGAATGCCACTATCTGTACCAATCATCATTACGACTCCTGAATTGGCTAACTGTTCAAACTTTCTTCTTAAAGTGGGTTTCCTGTAAGGAGTAATTTGAAAATACCCCAATCTTCCAGGATAACGAATAGATTGTTTGATGTCTTGAATAATAGAATCTGGTAAGCCTAAATGCCAAGAATCATTATCTAAAATTTCTGGATTATCTCTAGTATATTCATAATTCCAAAGCCCTTCGATGGTTGGTGTCCAGAATAATTTTTTCCCCGAAGCGGTTCTTTCTTTTATCATTTCCATAACATCCGCTGGATATTCAGGGGCAGTTGCATGTCCTGTATGTTCAAAATTATCAATACCTGCAAGCAAGCCTCGTCTTATTTCTTCTGGGCGATGAGAATGTGCGACAACTGTCAAACCATTTTTATGGGCTTCATCTACCACAGCTTTTACTTCTGCCATGGTCATTTGGTCTTGGTCTATTAGTTTAATACAATCAACGCCTGCATCCGCTAATTTTTTAACTTTTGCCCTAGCATCTGCTGGCCCACTTACGCCCCACCTAAATTGTTCGGTGCCAGGATAAGGTGCGTGTTGAATAAATGGCCCTGACATATACATCGTCGGCCCATCTAGCTCTCCTTTATTGATGGCATCTCTCACATAGATACTTTCTTCCAATGGAGCACCTAAATCTCTCGCACTTGTTACCCCCGCCATTAATAATTGTTTGGCAGAAGAAGGCATAATCACCTCTTTAAATAAAGGTGGATATTTTTTGTCCCAATGTGCATAATTACTGTGTCCATTAATCATTAAATGTACGTGCATATCCCAAAGTCCAGGCATTACACTCATACCTTCTGTAGAGATAATCTCCGCATTTTCAGGAATATCAAAATTACCAACTTGTCCAATGGCTTTAATGCGTTCGCCTTCAATAATAATGATACTATTTCTAATTGGCGTACCTCCAAAGCCATCAAGCAATGTCCCCCCAACTAAGGCTTTGACATTATTTTGACCCAAAAGGGCAATTGCAAAAAGAGAAAAAAATAAAGGTAATAGCTTTTTCATACGTTGAATTTTTCGTTTTAAAATTGAAGAATAATGTGTACAACAGATAGAATGGAGCTGAAATAGTAAATTATGGATAGTTTTTCCTAGCTTTGAAAGGATTATCATTTTTAAGCTAGAGCAGCTCTAATGGCTGCTTGCCATTCTTTAATACTCAAACAATGTTCGACAAAAAAAATATTTGGCAGACCTTATTTTTTATAGATACTACCCTTAACCTATATGCCGAAGCCGTACAGAATATTCCGCTAATATATATAACTAAGCCTTTATTAATGATTCTTTTAGGGATTCATTTTTATTTCAACAAGGCTGATGACCATTTTTATGGGCGATTTATTTTAATAGCGCTTTTCTTTTCTTTTTTAGGAGATACTTTTTTGATGTTTAGAGAGACAGGTGCAAGAAGTCAACAATTATTTTTATTGGGTTTAGGGAGCTTTCTAATTACCCAATTATTGTATTTTTTCGCCTTTTGGAAGTTTACCAACGGAAAAGGATTGGTTCGCAAAAAACCTTGGATAGCCCTTTTATTTCTAGCTTTTCTAGTGGGTAATTCTCTTTTTCTATTACCTGATTTACCTACCGCTTTTAAAATCCCCGTCTTAGTTTATAGTACCGTCATTACTTTAATGGTTTTGAGTTGCACCAATTTATATCAGCTAATTCCAAATACTATTTTTATTTTTTTGATAATAGCGCTAGGTTCGCCCAAAATTAGTTAATAAAATAAAATATTATCAAAATAAT
>JAFMDF010000113.1 GCA_017857395.1 Bacteroidota bacterium
TTGCATAACTCAAAAATACGGGGATTTTTTTTTCCTCGTTTGCACAGCCTATGTCAATAACTATGAATTGGCATTTAAAACCAAAAAATATAGCGTTGATTTTTATGTACGCCGAACAACCGAAGCCATTAATGGTATTTATACTTTGGATGGTCAAATATCGTATTATCAAAAATTCAACGAAGGAATTCAGCAACAAATAGGTCTTTCTTATAATCGCTATGGGAACTTAACGAAGTGGTGGTATGTCAATGCCGTTGCAAGGGTTTTCAACGAAAATTCATCAATGAATTGGGTTCAGATAGTTTTGACCGAATCACGACCCGATTTAGGTTTACCAATAATTTTAAGTTATCTGAAACCATGAACCTTGATTTTTCTGGCACTTATCTTTCTAAATATGAAGATGCTTATTATATTCAAGATGCCTTTTTTCGATTAGATTTAATGTTACAAAAATCCTTTTTTAATAAAAGAGTATTGACTAGAATTTATATCAACGATGTCTTGAATACAATGAATTCGGGTTCTGTTCGACCTTTTGATAATTTCAGAACGGTTCGCAAAGAAAAGTGGAGAAGTCAGTATATTCGATTTTGGGCGAGCTATTCTTTTAATGGAAAGAATAAAATTAATAAGCGGAAGACTCAGAGTAAAAATGATGCTCGGCGAAGGCTTTAATAGTATACAGTCGGCAGTATTACAGTAGGCAGTAAGCAATATTTACTGTTTTATTCTAGTTCTTAGTAGGCTCTTCCGTTAATTCTATTTTTTCAAAATGAAAAGGCATGGACAAACTGCCTACTGCCTACTGTAATACTGCCTACTCCAACTCCATCATCAAATCACTATAAGACACCTCAATTAAATCGCTATTTTGAATGGCAAAAAGTTCCATATAATAAGCACATTGTTCTTCTAACTTCTCTATGCCAATAGTACCCGTTTCATCAATCGCTTCAATTTCTACATAAGCGCCTAAATCTTTGACCTCATCCAAATGAAATTTCACATTTTCTATAAAATAGATGCCTCGTTTTTTATCGACTACCGTTAAAGTACCCATTGCGGTGGCTAAGACTTCTTTTAAATATAAATCGGGCGGTAGACGACTATAAGTAACTTCGGAATTTTTAGGCCCTGCTTGATTCGGTCGATTATAATGAATGAGCGTATTTTCTATATTGCCTTCTCGTAATTTAAGCCGACCAATTGGTGCTTTAAAATAGGTGTCAATTTGATGGTCTATGCCTTTAAAATTCGCTTTATTAGCTAAAAGAATGGCTCTTATGTTTTCGGCATTGGCACATTTGGCTTTTATTTCTATGATGTTTACAGGCATTGCTTATTAGTTTTTTACAAAAAAAAGAGATTTAGGGGTATATCCAAATCTCTTTTTTGGGGTACTACGGTAAAATTGTAGCCTGACGACTCAGGTGAGTCGGGTTACAGTTTCTTTAGCACCTTTTTTTAAACTATATTTTATAGTTTTATTTCTTTTTCTTCTTCTTAAAATCTCCATCCTTCCAAGATTTGATAAATTTACCCCAAGAAATTGGGTTAAAAATATTCATCGGCGGCACTTGTCCGTAGTGATAATAATTAGATGCTTGTTCTTTTAAATAATAACTAGCATTTTCTCGACCATCTTTGACCACCGTGGCACGGGCTTTTGCTAACACATCTTCTGCTACATTTTCTCTAGCACGAGATTGTAAATCATTCGACACATCCATCGCCAAAAATTCTAATTTAAAATGCTCTCTACTTGGCCAAGGAAAAACCACCGTTTCAGGCAAATTAAAAGTATCCTGTGTCATCATCTGCACAATAGAATACCGATTGTCTTCTAGGGAATCAGGTACGACAAATTCTACGGTCTTATAACCTATAGTAGAAAAAACCACTGTTTCTCCTTTTCTAGCAACAATCGTAAAATAGCCTTTAAAATCCGTGTAATCTCCTCTATCCGAATCTTCTAGTATATAGACATTCGCATAAGGGATAGGCAAAAGTTCATTCTCATTTGTTCCATCTAACACCAATCCAGATAGTTGTACTAAATCTTTATTCGGGTCTTCTGTTTGTTGTGCAAATGCTTCTTGATTTAACAGACCAATAAAAGCAATTCCTAAGGCAAAATATTTCCACATAATTTTTTCAATTTTCAGTTTTCAATTTCCAATCTCCCATTTTCAAAATCACTATTAATCCCAAAGCTACAAAAAGGAAACGCTTTTTAAAACCTGCTGTACTTTAGTTTGGAAGGTATTAACAAAGATTTAACCTCTAAATAGAGTAAAAGACCCCTTCATAAAATGTGTCGGCTATTTGGTAGTAAACACTTACCCTTGCATAAAAAATTTAAATACATCCGCTCAGAAATATTTAAAAGCACTATTATTGCAGCCTAAATAACATATTTACTAAATCTTATCATATAATAATTCAATGAAAAAAATATATTTTTTATTATTTTTCACGATACTCTTATTTCAGGTAGCTTGTAAAAAAGAAAATCGTGTTTGTGTTAAATCCGATTTTATTGGTGAATTTGTTGGGCAGACTGTTTGCAAAAGTGAACTTGGTGCTACTGGTGCCCCTGTAGCTTCTGTTATAAGAGTCTCTAACGGTACCGCAGAAAATGAATTAATTATAACCATAGATGCTTTTACAATCGGGGTAATTATTGACGGTTGTAATATATTGGGTACTGATAAAAATGCTGATGTGGACGTCACTTTTTCGGGTAGTCTGAATGGGGAAAAACTAAAAGTAAAATTAGAAGGTATTGCTTTTAATACGGTCTTAGATTGTGAATCAGAAGGAGAGAAAAATTAAAACACCGAAGTACTAATCGACGACTATAGATTTTATCTTAAAATCCATAGTCGTCAATTAGGTTAAGCAGCAGCATATTTTTAACAGTTCTGATATTGGGCCAACTTAATAAATTTATTTTCCTTTAAAAGCAGCCCGCCGCTTCTCCACAAAGGCACTAGCGCCTTCCACAAAATCCGCACTCCCCGTCAAAGCACCAAAACTATTGATTTCCGTTTCAAAACCATTGACACAATCTGTAAAATAAGCATTCGTACATTCAATAACTTTGGCAATAGCGATAGGCGCTTTTTTAGCAATTTTATTAATGATTTCTTTGGCTTTATTCACCTCCTCCCCTACCGGTACCACATGATTGGCTAAACCTAAAGCCTTTGCCTCTTCCGCACCAATCATATCTGCGGTCATCGCTAATTCCATTGCTTTTCCTTTACCGACATGCTGAATTAGTCTTTGAGTGCCACCATAACCTGGAATAATGCCCAAATTAACTTCAGGTTGACCAAATCTTGCCTTCTCGCCTGCAATACGGATATGACATGCCATCGCCAATTCACATCCACCGCCTAGGGCAAAACCATTAACGGCTGCAATAACAGGTTTTGGAAACCGCTCAATTAAAAACATAATATCATTGCCTCTTCGAGATAAACGACTGCCTGCTTCGGCATCCATCCCTAAAAATTCTTTGATATCTGCCCCTGCGACAAAAGCTTTTTCGCCTGCGCCTGTCACCACAATTCCTTTAATAGCCAATTGTTTAGGCGTTTCATCTTCGCCAAAAAAATGAGCCAACTCGTCCATTGTTTGTTTATTCAAGGCATTCAATGCTTTTGGCCGATTTAAAGTAACGACTAGGATATTATCTTCGTTTTTGATTGCTAAGTTTTGATATTCCATTTATTTTCTATTTTTTTAATAAGTTGTTGAGCGCAAAGGTCGGTATTTCTCTTTATTTGTGCGAATGCTTTTTAATTTAATGTTAAGGTTCTCGTAGTTTATATACCAATAAAGAATTATTTTGTCGTTCTAGTAGAAGCGCACTTTATTTTATAATTTGCTCCCTCAAATAAATTATAACCAATCAATGAAGAAATTAATTCTTTGGGTTTTATGTTTTCCCATTGCCTTACTGGCACAAAACAATCAAGTATATACTATTCAAATCGGTACTTTTGTCAATCCTAAAGCAGCTGACTTTTCAACACTTCAACCTTTAGGTTATTTATATGCAACGCCTTTTGAAGGTAACTTTTCCAAAGTATTTTTAGGAGAATTCACGAATGAAACGGTTGCTCAAAATATGCTTTATACCGTTCGAAATAGTGGCTATGGTGCATTTATTGTCCAAAAATCATTATTGGGGAAACCCGAAGCTATTGTCGTCCAATTTACGACCAAAAACAAAAATCAAGTAATCGATTGGGCGTCCTTAAACACAATAGGTAAATTATATACGGTCTTGACGGACCCTAATCGTATCAAAATTGTTACAGGGCCTTTTGCAACAATTGATATTGCTCGTAGAAGAGTGGTAGAGATGCAACAATTCGGCTATAAAGATGCTTTTGTTAAAACGATTAATATTGGTTTATTACATGAAGTTGGTGCATTTGAAACGGGTAAAACGGCTGTCCAAAATAATTTAAATGCAGCAGTTGAAGCCATTATTAGCGATAATGTACCGACAAGTACTTATGATGCTAATTCCACCGCTATAATAACGCCTCAAAATGCGGTTATTAACACCCCTAAAAGTGCTGCACCAACCGTACGACCGCTGATTAAAAGAACTTCTGCTTTAGCTATTCAGAATGTCCTAAAAAGTAGCGGCTATTTTAATGGTAGTTTGGACGGTTTTTATGGAAAAGCCACGGAAGCTGGTTATCTGAATTTCGTAGCCAATGATTTTCAATATAAAAAATATGCCTTCTTAGTAGATTATTTTGCGGCTCAAAAAATCAATCCGACCACTTACAATTTTCAGCAAACCCTCAATAATTTATTAATCAATCCACCCAGTAGCCTCCAGCAATTAAATGCTAGCCAAATACCCTTGGCTAAGGCATATCGAGCTTATTGGCTACTGGCAAATAATGGACAACTTACAGAAATCAATCAATTGATGAATGCCGCTATTAGAGAGACTTTTGCAGACAAAAAAATTAAAAATGCGCCGCCTTTCGATTTCAATGCCACTTATTCTTACGAAGATATAACGCAGTTCATTTTGCATTTGCGCTATTTGCATGCCGCCCCAAAAAATGCGACTTATGCTATCCCTTGTTGGTTATTCGAACAGCATCCAACGGAAGCTTATGCGGCCTTTACCTCTAAATCTAAATTTGCCTCTTTTACCAATACCAAAATTGATGCTTGTACTAATTTTGATGAATGGCCTTCTATTAAAATGATGCAAACTTTATTGATTGATTTAGCACCTAGTAATTATACCGAAGCACAAATCACTAAAATGGCTAGTCTACAATCTGCTAGAAATTTTCTTTATTTATTCCCCGACAAATTAAGCCCAGCACAGAAAAAAGCAACCGACCAATGGCTGATTGATTTTTGGAAACAATTGGAAGCTAGTGGAGCAACCTATCCTGTTTTAGGTAAAAATTTAACCACTTTAAAAATATTATTCTATCAATCCCAAGTCGTTTTGGAAGACTATTTTATGAATAAGGAATTCACGCCTGATGCAGCAGAAGGATTAGCTTTAAGTGTGTTGAAAACTTATGTGGATGTGCCTTTGGCGGTTTATGGGCAGTGATTTTTCAGTTGTCAGTTATCGATTGTCCGTTTGTCTACAATAGCTAATCAGCTAAAAAAGTGATATTATAAAAAATATTGAACCAACATCTAAATCCGTTGGGAAGCCTAATCCGTTGGGCTTTAAAGAAATATACCCCAACTGATTTAATCTCCCAACGGATAATTATCTATTTTTAATCTGACGATCTAAATTATATAATTGCGGAATATTAAATAATAATAAGTGCAACTAATGAAATCATTATTATGGATAATATATAAACTAATATTGAACGAAGGACGGCGGTTATCCGACCCTGTTTAGAAAAAAATTGCCAAAAAAACCAAAATGCATAGGCCATTGAAGTAACAAGCATGACTAAAGCCAAAATATCTTCTTTACCTGTAAAGAAACTACCTATTGAGATAAATGAATACAAGAGAGCTTGCTGCCCTGTAATATAACTATTCAGCACAAAATGTTCCAGATAATTGTATCCTGCTCCTAAAAATACTAGATAAGAAGCAAGCGCATATATTGGAAGCAGCATTAATATGGTATAAGCATAATGCTTAGTAAACCAATTGAAAATTGCTAGTTGGCTAGTACTAGTACCTGTTTCAGATTCATAATTAAAAAACCCTTCGGAAGCATCATTCAAGAAAGTTTGACTTCCTAAGAGTTGGGCTAAAATAAAATAAATAGTCGAGAGGGTTAATGCGTAGGCAATTGGTTTAAAATGCTGTTTTCTTTTTCCAGATAAATAATCCCTAATGCTATGTCCTGGTCTGATGAATAATTCTTTCAATGTATAAAAGAACCCTTTATTAACTTGGAAAATACTACCAGATAACTCATTTAAAAAATAAAAGAAATTGATTTTATTAACTTTTGTGCTTTGACCACAAAAAGGGCAAAAATTTCCTTCAACTAAACGCTCACAGTTTTTACAATTCATTTTAGTCAATATTAGTGTTTATTCTAAAATAAATCGTATGGGAAGTGCTTCCAGAACTCCAAGTTCTGGAAGCACTAAACCTTTTAAAATAAAGTCTATTAAACATAACCATTACCAGCTACTTTATCAAAGTATTCCCACAAGTCATACATTTCCCTTTTTTGTTTCTTTCAAAATAAAAATCCATTCGACCTAATAACATACCTGCCCAACCAACTTGATTAATAATGACTTCTGCTTGGTCTAAATTTCGGTAAGCCGCCGCCTTTTTCATAAACGTATGCGTATGCCCACCAATAATCACATCAATGTTTCTGCTATTCTCCGCCAATACGACATCCGATACTTTATTATTTCGGTAGCGATATCCTAAATGGGATAAGCAAATCACTAAATCACATTTTTGTGCTTTTTTTAATTCTAAGGCATATTTATTAGCAGCAGCAATCGGGTCTAAATAACGAGTGCCTTTATAATGCTTTTCAGGTACCATTCCCTCTAATTCTATTCCTACCCCCAAAACACCGATTTTAAGTCCGTCTTTTTTAAAAATTTTATACGGCTTTGTTTTTCCATTCATGAGCGTATCCGAAAAATCGTAATTACTCACTAAAAAAGGGAAATTGGCGAGCGGTAATTGTTTATACAATCCTTCCATCCCTCCATCGAAATCATGATTGCCTAAAGTCGCCGCATCGTATTTCATTTCCGACATGAGCTTAAATTCTAATTCTCCCAAAAAGAAATTAAAATAAGGTGTGCCTTGAAAAATATCCCCTGCATCTAAGAGCAGTAAATTTTCTTCTGCTGCTCGGATTTTTTTAATTAAACTTGCCCTTCTTGCTGCACCTCCCAATCCTTCGTTGCGACTTCCATCCATTGGAAATGGCTCAATTCTGCTGTGCACATCATTGGTGTGCAATACCGTTAATTTTATCAAATCGTCTTTGGCAAATGCGGATAAAGGAAACGTACCAACACTACTCATTAAAGTAGCCGTTCCTGCTTTTCGTATAAAAGTTCGTCTTTTCATTTTTGTTATTTAATTTGAGTTGGGGGTTGTATAGCCTAATTTTTGGTTAATACGATTCTACCTTCTATCTTACTTTCAATCACTTGCTGATTAGCGGTATGTGCTTCCACATCGGCAATCAGTACATCTCGAATAAAAAGGGAGAGTGCTTGTTGCGGCTTTCCTCGTAAGAATCCAGCATCACTACCGCCATTGGCTACATAATCTGGCAAAGCCACTTGATATAATTTACCCTTTTCTAAGGCAACTCCGTTTATTTGGATGTCAAGCGTTTTCGCATCACTTTGGGTTACTTTTATTCCTCGGCTTACAGGCCATCCACCACCAGTAATAATATGCTGCATTAATTCTTGCACTTCTGCACTATTTAAAGACAAAATAACTATCATATTATCAAAAGGCATCAATTCATAAATCATTCCTCTAGTAATCTTTCCTTTTTTAATCTGCGGAATGCGAATACCGCCATAATTTTGAATGGCAAAAGCGATGGGTTTTCCCAATTGCTTTTCTGTTTGTCGTTGGATTGCATCCGCCATCCAATTTCCAAGGGTGGATTCTGGTCGTTTCTTTTTTAAATCAGTGGAAGTCTCCCCTATTACTTGATTCATTTGCTCATCAAGTTTTATTTTATAAGGTTGAATCATAGCGTTAATAGTTGCATCTTCTCCCGTTTCTAACTCAGCGTTAAGGGATTGTTTGCTCGCTTCAATACTCGATAGGTAATTAACACTACGGCAAGAAAACAGGCAGATAATGGCGATTAGTAAAATAAATTTACCTTTAAAGTTCACATACATATTTCTAAAGACTATAGACAAAATCCAAAAGTAGGAAATTAGTAACGGATAAAAAATAAGTTGGACAAATTATATTTGATAGATCACAGCTTGCTCCAATTTGTCGGAGGTTATATATGTCACCTACACAATCTCACAATCATTACAACCATTTCTAGTTTATCCCATTTATACTTTGGCTACTATCCTAAAAAGCGTAATTTTACGATATTAAGTAGCTCCCAATAAAAGTTCTAAAACATAAATATAATGATAGAAAAAGCTACCTTAGCGCCCACTCTTTTCATGGATTTTGAAGAAGAAGCAATTCAAACCTTTATTGCCCAAAATACCCTATCAGAACAGACTAAAGAAGAAAAAGCGATAGCCTTATATTATGCGGTGCGAGATTTAGTGCGCTATGACCCTTATACCTATAGTTTTGACAAGGCCACTTTCAGCGCAAGTCATGTCGTAAAAACTGGCAGGGCTTGGTGTGTTCCGAAAGCCATCTTATACACTGCTTGCTGTCGAGCCATCGGCGTTCCAGCTCGATTGGGATTCGCTGATGTTAGGAATCACTTATCGACGGAGCGAATGCGCCAAACGATGAAAACGGATATTTTTATTTGGCATGGTTACACGTCTGTTTTTTTAAATGGTAAATGGGTAAAAGCTACTCCTGCATTCAACATTGAATTATGTGAAAAATTTGGACTCAAACCACTAGAGTTTGATGGAACGGAGGATAGTATTTATCATCCTTTTGATTTAGCGGGGAATCAGCACATGGAATATTTGAAAGACCATGGTGTTTTCGACGACTTCCCTTTAGAGACGATGGTGGAGGCATGTATTAAAATGTATGGAAATCCTAAAAAAACGGATGCGGATTTTGATGAAGATGTGGAAAAAGAAATGGCACTACCACTACAGTAAAAAGTGTGAGTATCTAAAAAGGTAACACGACCCTCGGGAGTCGTACGCTTTATAATCGACCCACCGTTTTCACCATAGCGCCAAAGAAGTAAAACTTAAAACCATAGCCGTCAGGTTAACGATTTAATTTTGGTGTTTTTTAAAGCTAATTAGGTTAAAAACCTAAAGAATATTGGTTTGAAGATTTTATCTTCAAACATCGACATCTGCATAAATCGTTGACTATCAGTAATAATTTTCTTAACCTGACGGCTATGGCTTAAAACAGCAACTCAAGTTTAATAAAATTCAAATAAAATTTAAAAGTAATAAAATGCGAGACAAGATTTTAACAGAAGAGCATATAATGTTTAGAGATGCGATTAATGCTTTTTTACTAAAAGAGGCAGTTCCTCATGCTGAAAAATGGGAAGACGCAGGGATAGTAGACCGAGATATTTGGACAAAGGCAGGAGAAATGGGTATGCTTTGTATGGATATGCCAGAAGAATATGGCGGTATGGGGATCAAGGACTTTCGATACAATGCTATCGTAACAGAGGCGATGATTAAACATGGGGTGAATGGCCCTGGTTTTGTTTTGCAAAATGATGTAATGGCGCCTTATTTTGAAAAATATTTTACGAAAGCGCAAAAAGATAAATGGTTAGCGGGAATCGTTTCTGGAGAAATTATTACAGCTATCGCCATGACCGAACCAGATGCAGGAAGTGATTTAATTGGGACAAGAGCAACCGCTGTCAGAAAAGGAGACCATTATATATTGAATGGAACCAAAACATATATTACCAATGGTATTTTGAGTGATTTGATTGTTGTCGTCGCCAAAACTGACCCAGCAGCAGGACATAAAGGCGTAAGTCTATTATTAGTAGAAAGAGGCATGGAAGGGTTTGAAAGAGGTAAGAATTTGAAAAAACTTGGACTAAAAGCCCAAGATACCGCTGAATTGTTTTTTAGAGATGTGAAAGTTCCCGTAGAAAATCTATTAGGGGAAGAAGGTAGAGGCTTTTATTATTTGATGCACAATTTACCACAAGAACGACTCTCTATTGCAGTTGGTGGAGTTGCCGCCGCAGAAAATATCTTGGCGGAAACTTTAACTTATGTAAAAGAACGAACTGCATTCGGAAGACCAATTGGTAAATTCCAAAACTCTCGTTTCAAAATGGCAGAAATGCAAACCGAAATTACCATCGCTAGAACTTTTGTAGATGAATGTATTCTTGAGTTGAATGAAAATAAATTATCCAATGAAAAAGCAGCCATGGCAAAATATTGGGTAACCGAGATGAATGGTCGAGTGGTTGACCAATGTTTGCAATTACATGGAGGGGCAGGCTATATGTGGGAATATGCAGTGGCAAGAGCTTATGCTAATGCTAGAATTAGTCGAATTTTCGGAGGTACTAATGAAATTATGCGAGAAATTATTGGTAAGTCGATGGGTTTGTAAACACTAACAACTTAGATAAAAATATCTTTTTAAATAATTGAAACAAAGCGGCTGTGGGAAACAATCGCTTTGTATAGGCGGCTGTTTCCCACAGCCGCCCAATTTTAAATAATCATCCCTCCGCTTTATTAAAACAATACAGCTAAAATTAAATTTTAGTTATCAGATGTGACGGGAATAGGTCTAACCTGATACCTGTAACCAAGCACCATTTTTTTTAAGTGTTCCAATCTCAATATTTATGTCTCCTTTTTGATATAAAACATTTACTAAACCCTACCATAGATAAGATAGCATCGTTCGTCAAAATTTCGGCTAATCAAATTTGAATTACAAGTCCTAATCACTACAAAATAAAGCTCTTTAAATGCTTTAATAATAGTCGGCTGTCTCTTATAATTTTGCGGTTATGTTCAATTTTTTTGAAAAAAATCAATATTTTTAGTAATATTTTACTATTTTTTTTCAAAACAACCCAATTACTTAATATTTATTTTATATTTATTTATAAACACTTGAATATCATTATTTTAAATTTAATTTTTAATGATTTATAATTTTGTTCTTCCTGACTTAAAGTTTACAAACCCAACCTAAAAGAAAGTAAACAACTGATAGTCAAGCCCCTAGTTATCTACCATAACAACCATATAAAGAAGCAAGTATTAAAACAATTTATAATTTTTTAAATATTTAATAAAAAAGCTTTGCATAATTGAAAATGATTGCTATCTTTGTCTTGTAATTAAAACGAAATAAGAAATTTGTTTATTTATAAGACCAAAAATCCCACAACTTTTGGTCAATTGAAATAAGGTAAATATTTCTAATCCCACACTAAGAAATCCCACACTTCTTAGCTTTAGAAATAAATCTTAATTCATCAACTATCTTTCCCAGTCGCATCCTATAGTTATAGTATAACTAAATTCCATTATTTGTAACAATTATCCTAAATTTTAACATTTTCATCAAATCCCCTCTTTATTCGGAGATTTTTATTAAGAAATGCTAAAAATTTAGAAATGAAGTCACTTTTTACAACTTTACTACTAGCACTTACAACACTACTTACAGCGCAAACTGTTTCTTTTGAACCAGCAACGTCTTTAATGGACGATAATGCAACTGCTTCTATAGATGGTGTAGTATATGCAGAAGAAGCTGCTGTTGCAGTAAGTAATGAATTTAACTTAGATTTTGAAACAGATGCTTATTATGGCGATATCGTTATCAGCTATAACCTAAACACTGTAGCAAATGTTAAATTGGAAATTGAAAAAGAAGGTGCAGCAACTATTTCTTTAGTAAATGGTACTCAGTCAACTGGAACTCAAGAAGTTCTTTGGGATGAAAATTTAGAAGCAGGAAAGTACACTATCAAACTAATTGTAGGTGGAAAAATTCAAACTAAGACACTTAACTTATCATTATAAAATACAACCTCTTAATACGGAATTAACAAATCTATAAAATTAAAAGTTCTCGCAAAATCAACTTTAAAAGTCAACGAAACCAGAAAGCTAAAAATTTAGTTTTCACCATTACCACCACACTTTGAAACCTATTACTTTTCACACACTATAAAACGAGAACACCCTTAAAAATAAAAGTACTTTTCCTGTATCGGAAAAGTGCTTTTTGTTTTGGTACTTTATTTTTCACTAAAAGAATTATTGCTATTCTTCTGTTTATAATGTAATTAAATTAGATTTGGCTTTAATTTGATGTAGAAAAATCCTATCGGTATTTAACACGAATTTCGTCCACAGACGGAATAAAATGCGGATAGGCTACTATTTAATCTAAGTTGCGGAAAACCCAAATGGTTATATTGTTCTATGGTTATATTGCTAAAAATGACCAAAAATGTTAGTTACCACACATCGGTTATGAGTCATAATAGAAGCATAAAAAATCAGCGAAATTAGGATAAGTTTATCCAATCAATAAACTGGTACCTGACAACCGCTACACCTACTCCATATTATCCATTAAAATCTCGAATGATTGTTTCTCATACCCTTTAGGGATTCGACCAATTTCTGAAGAATTAGAAGGACCTGTTGGATCTACGATATAAAATTGCTTTCCCTTATATCCAATAGATGGTCCGATTGGAGTATCAAGTGCAACCGCCACGGTAAGATGGTCTGGAAAAGCTACAATAATCATGGGCAAATCTAATAATGATTCGACCAACCCATAAAATAAGGCTGACCTATCTTCGCAATCAGAATAAGGATAAAAAAAAACTTCGTCTCGAATCATTGGTTTGCTGCGCCCGAAATAGGATTCATCTTCTTTATAGGTAAAAGCCGATCTAGTAAAAGATACTAATATTTCTAAGGCTTCCTTCGTCGTTTTTCCTTTTATAATTTCTTTTATTTGAGGTAGTAAAGTTTTTCGTAAAAGTGGTGAAAAAGGGGTTTTAACGTAATCCGTCTCCCCTATTACTGGATATTTTTCCATTACGTTTACTAACGTACGATCACATTGGACAGTAATTTCATAATTGTTCGTTTTCCATTCAAAATCAAGTTTCTTCTGTTGTTTATTTGACTTTAATTTCGGTAACTTATTTAAAGAAAAGGAGAAAGGTCTTCCATCAGGCGTTGCCAAAAAATTCAATAAATAGACGCCTTTACTAGAAGCTGTTCGTTTATGTTGCATTTCTGTCAAGCCAACAAATTTATTACCTTCATCTTCGATGAGTGGCGTTTCATAAATATCCTCCAGCGACCGTACATAGATAAAGGCATCATTTCTTAAAAATGCCAATCGAGTATCATACCCTAGTTTTGATAGTAAAAACCAAGTGGCTAAAGTTTTCTCTTTCCGAGAGTTATCATAAAATATCTCTGCCACCGCCCGCTGGGTTAATTCATAAACTAGCCAATCATTTAAAGCTAAGCGATGTTGCTCATTTCTTAAAGCATTTATTAGGGGTTCATAGCTTGATTCCTCCAAAGTTTCGTAATAACGAACAATTGATTGCTCTTCCATTTTTCCAGAAAAGGAACTTTTAATCTCTGGGTCATAAGTCATTTCTATTTGTTCACTATAAAAAAGAATGGAAAGGGTTTGATTATTACCTTTATCCCATAAAAAAGAAAAACAAAAAGGGATTAACAATAAAGCTAGAAATAGCCTATAAGATGTTTGCATGTATTGAGTAATTGAGCTAAAAGATGATTTGAACTTAAATATTAACTGACAACTAAGGGGTCGGACATATTTATTCGGATAATAATTGTCGAATTGTTTTATTGCTATATTGTTGTATGACAATGGGTTACGATAACAATACAACAATAAAACAATACAACAATTTTGTCCGACCACTTAAATACTTATCTTCAAAACGATGTAAACTGTAAATTATTCCAGATTCAAGAAAAAAATTCAAAGGAAAAGAAAATTAGAAAGGCGTAAAAAAGGTAGCTGGTTGCCATAGACCATAATAGAGGGAAATTTCTTCCGTCTTGAGGGTAAAGTAGTGTTCGGATTGTTTTTTTCTCTAACATCTAAACAACCAGCATAACCACCTATCATATAAATAAAAGGAGGTATTATAGGGGGAAAAGGGGTAAGAATTAATATTCAATTAAAAATAGTCACAGAATGCAACTTAAATGTAGTAGAATAAACTATTCGGACTACAAAGGTAAAAAATAAAATGATGCTATTCCTATAAAAGCTCACTTTTCTATTAATTTTCTATTTAATAATTTTAACACATAGCCTATTATTTGTTAAGTAATAAAATATTATAATTTTTAATAATTTAAATTAATTCATTTTTATTCAATCACACAAACCAAAACACAAAACCATCTATATTATTTTTTTTATTCCTTTAATTGCCTGTCATAAATGATTACTTTTAGACTTGCTTTTAATTTTAAAACATAAATTACTTTTTGAAACCATCTACTTATAGTTGAACTAATGTCTAAGAAAACAGAAATTTTTCAAATTATCCTCAATAGCTTTATCAGCACTACAGGTATGGGGATGTTGACTATTTTACCAATGATGTTGGGAGGAATTGTTGATGAATTATTACTAGATCGAACTATGGTAGGTTGGATTGCCTCCGTTAATATTATAGGTGTCGGCATTGGTGGGATTATCGCTTCGCTATATATAGGTAAAGCGCCCTTAGTAAAAATTGTACGTATTGGATTAATCGGTCTAATTCTTTTTGAAATAGCTTCTATTTTTACCATTCAGCCCAATTATTTATTAATGGTCAGATTTTGTTCAGGCATCTTTGGTGGTTTGATTTACGCAGGTGCATTAGGGGCATTTTCTGGCTTAAAAGACCCAATTAAGGCCTTTGGTATTTATGTAGTGGTTTATTGTATTTGGAGTGGTATCAGCCTAATGTCTTTACCTTTTATATTATATCATTTTGGTATTAATGGTGGTTACTTGTTGTTAGCGTTCATGGGTATTATAAGCCTCTTTTTAAGTCCAGTTATTAATCAATTAGCACAAAATATTAAGGAAAAAAGCTTTGATTCCCTCTCTTTTTTATTGTCCAAACAAACAGTAATATTAGCCTTATTAGCCTACTTTGCTATGCAAATGGCAGGTGGCACTATCTGGGCTTACACTGAACGAATCGGAAAAGAAGCTGGATTAAATCAAGAAACGATTGGTTTAACTTTAGGTGCAGGCACTTTTCTTTCTATGTTTGGCGGCTTATTAGTTTTCTACCTAGGGAATAGTAAAGGGTTAAAATGGCCCATAATAATCGGCTTAATCACCATGGCGGTGAGTGGTTTATTATTATATTGGGGGGAAATGCCATTGATTTTTCTTTTAGCTAATGGTTTATTAGGTGGTGCTTGGGGATTTCTAATTCCTTTTTATCAGCAGGTTCAGGCAAGTTTAGACGTTCAAGGAAAAGTCGTTTCTTTAGGTACGATTGTCAATATGGCTGGACGTTCTTTTGGGCCCGCTTTATCTGCCCTTTTACTTGGCACTGCCGCTTTTATTAATGTGATTTGGCTAGCAGTGCTTGCTTTAGTGCTTAGTTTTATGTTTTTGATTCCTTTATTTAGGAATAAAAGTAAAGCGGCATAAAGAGGAAGAACAATTTGCTAAATTTTCAAATTCAGTAAATTTAAAATCAGAAAACTACAGATTTAATAAATCAAGACTTGTCAATTATCCCGCTCATGGTTTCAACTTCTTTATAAATGGCATAAAAAAACTCGGACAAATCATTCGCCCGAGTTGTATTCAATCAAAAGTAATCAAAAAAATATATTGTTAGGCTCTTTTTAAACTAGCCCGATTTTTCGGTAATTTTTTAAAATAATCCATTCCTTCTATATCCAAATCTATCTTGCCTAAGTCTTCAAAAAGTAGATTCCCCATTAAATTAATCAGCAAAAAGCTGTCTTCATCGTCTACTAGCAATATAACGCCCGTAATGTGCGCTCCATTCTCCTGAACCATAAAATTAACATTTGCCGAGCCTTCCTTGACCATAATTAGCGACACAAAGCGGTCTTTTCGCAAATTTCTCAATAAAGAATTGACTTCTTTTTTAGATACGGGATTAAAATCCTCTATCCATAAAGCAGTCAATTTGCTTAATTTTTGTAAAGTTTTATGTGCTTTTTTGTCATCTGAATGATTGCCAATTAATTGTAATAAACCACCTTGTAAGGTCAATTTATTCACATTTTCTATTCCTGCATATTGTTCAACGAATCTTTCTAGTCCATTTTGGGCAATAGCATTGCTGGTTGCCAAAAATGCAACAAATAAAAATATCCAACTTTTCATAATGAAATATTAAAGGTGTATGAGGTGATTAATTTAAATCTAAGTAGTCGGGCAAAATTGTTATATTGTTATATTGTTACCGTAACATATTAGCGAACAATAATTTAGCAATATAACAATTCAGCAATTATTACCTGAATAAGTATTTGTATATAGTAATAACTCTCCTATTCATTCCGTTTTTTCAATTCTTTTAAATCTTCTATGCCGTCCATTTCTATAGCATCTGATAATTTGGAAATCTTGTCTAAATCAATATCTCCAACAAAACTCATTAAGACAAAATCGTGTTCTTTTCCACCAGAAATAAGTAGCAATTCATCAATTTTATTGCCTGTTTCTTTGACGACAAACTCTACCCTATTCCCCTTCTTCGTTCTAACTGTCATCAATAATTCGTACTCGCTTTTCGTATTAATTTTGCTTTTAGCCTCTCGGTATAACTCGTAGGCATCTTCATCTGAAATCAAAATCCGCAAACCTTTTAATTTTTCGGTCACTTCTTTGAAATCGTCATAGTCTTCATCATCGGAATCTAACTTGGAAATCATGGAAAACATTTTTCCACTTACATAAACAACGGTAAAACGTTCGTCTTCTAAATATTTGTCAAAATATTCAGAAATAGCGTCTGCTTGCCCAAAGGAAGTGCCTAAATAGGCAAAAAGCAGACAACAAATTAAGGTGATTTTTTTCATAATTCATTAATTTTAATAAAGAGGAAGCGGCGGTAATTAATGGAAATAATTGGCAGCGTAATTTTACTGCTGCCTACTGAATCTTGCCTACCGCCTACTATCATTCGGATGATTTAATAAATTGGCCTACTTGCTGTACTTTAGCCACTTGCTGAAGTGCTGCTTCTGTTCCATTATTCAATTTTTTAGAGACCAATAATAAGGCGGCTTTTGTTTTCAAAAAGGCTTCTTTCGGGTTCTTAATTTCTTTACTGGCCCAGTACGCCTCCATTCTTTCAGCCTTACTAGGTATTTGCATTTTTTGATACCCTATACTGGCAAATATCAAGAGCAAAATCGCAGCTGCTATTCGCCTTATTAAATATATTTTAGAACGAATAAAAGGCTTTATAACTTGCTTATTTTCAGCTACTAATAAAGCTTCTATTGGTTTTACTAAGATTTGTTTTTTAGACGCTTCAAAATACTGAAACATAGAAACATAGGGTAATAATTCCGCATCTACTTGATTGCTAGAAAAGTAAGTCTTTAAGGCTTTTTCTTCTGCAATAGTCGTTTCTCCAGCCCAATATTTTTCTACTAAAGCTTTATAATTCATAGATTTCTTTTTTGACTAAAGCCGCTTTTAAATTTTGTCTGCCTCGAAATAAATTAACCTTTACTTGATTCATCGGCATGTCCAAAAAGGCTGCTATTTCTTTATAAGACAATTCTTCAATATCTCGCAATTGTAAGACTAACTTCTGGTTTTCTGGTAGGGTCTGAATCAGTTGGTGAATCCTTTTTACCGTATCCTTACGTTCTGTCAATTGTGCAGGATTTTGATACGTACTCACGATGTTTAGTTGCATATCTAAACTTTCTGTTGGCCGCTTTTTAGCTCGTAACTTATCCACTGATAAATTGCGAGTTAAGCGAATACTCCAGGCTTCCAAATTATTGATACTCGGCAATTCAGCTCTTTTATGCCACAACTTAATTAATACCTCTTGCACGACATCCTCTGCTTCCGTAGTATTATCTACCATCCGTAAAGCAAAGCGATACAGTCGGTCTTTAATAGGCATTATCAGTTGTGTAAAGTTTTTTATTGTCATTTCACCCCGAAGACGTTTTGATTTTTTAAAATGTTACAGGGCAAGTAAAAAAAAATAAAAAGGAGTTGAAATTTATTTCGATGAAGGTGGTGATTTAGGAGATTTAGATAAGTCTAAGTAATGAATAAAAGATAATTTAAATGTATTTTTATTTTTTCAACGCTACTAACTAGCACAAAATGAATGGGCACTTTTACAAGGTAGGTCAATTTTTAGGTAGGACATAGGAAAGTAGAGAAAATTACTATCAACTAATCTCTTAGAATGCTATTAGCTGTAGGCGATAGCATAGTTAATCGCCAAATACTGCTCGATTCTTTACAAGAAACACCTGACCAGCATCTGCAATTAAAATATACGTTTTAGCAGGTAGTTTCTAATTCTTCTCGTAGTTCTTGCAGGTGTTCTTCAGAAAGTGGCTTATTTTTAAAGCCTTTCACTAATGGATTACTAACTGCTTTATGTTCATCCGCAGGATTAATAGAAGTGGACAACATAATAATAATAGGAGATTTGATGACTTCAATTTTTGCATATCGTTCCAGAAATTCCCATCCATCAATTTTAGGCATATTAATATCTAAAAATATAGCATCCGGGATAATTGGATTTTCTTGAGTATTCAAATCTGTAAAATACGCTAAAGCCTTTTCTGGTTCAGAAAAAAAAATAAAATTCTCTACTAACCCAGAGTCTCGCACAATTACTTTATGATAAAAATTAGTCGCATAATCATCATCTACAAAGACTAATAATTTTATTTTTTCCATAGACTTACTATTAATGTAGGGTTGAAAATAAGGAGGGATATCATTGATAATTCATAAATCATTCCAATTCTATGGATTTGAAAAAAAATTAAAGTAATTCTTCGTTAACAATCACTTCTATTATTGAAATAGTAATTCAACATTCATCATCTATTCTCTATTTAGCGAGGAGGTGAGCAAAAATATAAAGGGATTTTTTCGCCGTTCCTAAAATAAAAAAAGCCCTCTCAAAAATTAATTTGAAAGAGCTTTAGTGATCCCATCAGGATTCGAACCTGAGGCCTGCTCATTAGAAGTGAGCTGCTCTATCCAGCTGAGCTATGGGACCATTTAAAATGCTTAACTTTCTAAGCGGGTGCAAACTTAAAACATTCTTAGGGAATAAGCCAATATTCTTTTCAAAAATTTACTTTTTTTTTATTTCCTGTTGAATTTGGCTTAGAATTACCTACTCGATTGTAAATTTTTAATAAAAATGCTAAAAATGAAGATTTTTAAATTGTTCCTTAAAGGCTACTATAACGGAATTCGCTTTTATTCATAGCTTTCTAAATGGTCAATTAATTCATCCAAAAGATGAAACAACCGATTGCTTTTGGTACGGTTAAAATGATACGCTAATTCTCCTGCTACCTCTCTTATTGCGCTTGGGCGAAACCTAATCCATTTTTTTCGTTTGTTTGTTAAATCAGTCTGTGTCAAATTATCGTGTACCAAAAAGGCCGCATATTTTATAATTGCTGCTTTTTGTTCGTTGTTTAGGTCAATTTCTATGTATCCTTTTTCCATTGACGGTTATTTTTGATTTTAAAAAATGTCACCCAATCATCAGCACTCATCATTTTTTTTTGGGTTAAATTCTAGTTTATCATCTTTTAATTTTTCAAAGTAGATATCTTTTTAAAGGGCATTTTGACAAATTTATCTATTGTTTAAAAGTAGTTGACATTTTTGCAGGATTTTTTTGACAGGATTTACAGGATTTTTCTCGATTAAGTAACAGTCAAAAAATAACTTCCGCATTTTGCTTGCAGACCTCTAAGTATTTTGACTGAATTATTTTTCAATTAAGTGTTGGTCGTAATATACAAAATGCCCCATTTCAGAATCATTTATTAATAGTCTAAAATAAACTTAGACAAATTCTGCCCTTTTTGCAATTCTAATTTTTTCCGCAAACGATAGCGAGCAATTTCTACTCCTCGCTGAGAAATCCCCATAAGGTTAGCAATATCTTTAGTATTCAAATTAAGGCGCAAAAAAGCACAAAGCTTTTGTTCATTAGGGGAAAGGTCTAAGAATTGTTCTCTTAAACGGGCTAAGAAATCACCATGAACTCGATTAAAATGGTGTTCAAACTGTTTCCAATCCTCCTGTATTTTTAAGGTGGAATCTATTTTTCTCTCTATTTTTTCTAATGCTCGCCTCGTTTCTGTATTTTTTCCTTTTTGCTTCACCTCTTTGAGGTCTTCTTTGATCGTTTCAATAAATTCATTTTTAACGACCAAATTCATAGTGGAAGCAGCTAGCAAGTTATTTAAGTGGCGCAGTTCCCTTTGCATTGTTTCTTCTTTTAATTGCAATAATTCCTGCTCTTTTTGAGACTCAACTTCAATAAGTTTTTGTTGTTTTTCTGATAATTCTTGTTGTTTTTTGGCTTCTATTTTTTTTGCTTTCAGTTTATAGTGACGCTTTTGAGATCTCAATATTTGGAATAGTATTAGGCTACCTACTATTAAATACAAAATTTTGGCCAATAAACTCTTATAAAATGGAGGCTTTACCCTAAGCTTTAAAGGCTGGCTAGTAACTATACTTCCCAAATAATTTCTTGTTTGTACTCGGAATTCATATTTGCCTTCTTTAAGGTTGGTATATTCTTTAATTGCAGTATTCGTCCATTCTCCATAAGCATCGTCAAATCCTTTCAAAAAATATCGGAACTGTTGATTATTCATTTCATTAAATTGAAAAGATTCCACCTCAAATTGTAGCACTTTTGCCTTATAAGAAACTGTTAATGGCTGCAATATTGCTGAATTTAATTCAAATGTTTTTCGAGCAAACAAAATACTATCCTCGGCAACACTAAATACTTTGCTAATCAAGAGTGGCTTTTCAATTTTTATGCGGTCTTCTAATTGAGGATTATAATGAATAAAGCCTTCATTGGCATTGAACCAAACGCCGTTATTCGTATTTACCGAGACATTCAAGAGGTCATTATTGAAATAATAGCGTAACTGGTAAAGAGAAGAAGGTACAAAAACATAATTTTTTGCACTAATTTGTTTAAAAAAACCTACCAAATTCTCTGCAATGACATGAATATTTTTTTGATTATCTTGTACCAATAAATAAACAGGTTGCTCTCCGATAGCCTCCGAAAACATTTCTGCCTTAATAATCTGGTTGCTTGTCTGGTTCAATTGATATATTCCATTTTGAGTAGCTAAATATAGCTCACTATCAATATAGCTTAAAATAACCTGTTCCTCAATAGGAATTCCTGCTGTATTTGATATTTTGTTTACCGTCGCTTCCATTAATGCTTCTGTCAAATTCAACTGATACAAGCCTTTATAAAACTGACTTACCCATATTTTTCCTTGTCGGTCTTCTTCAAAAAAACGACTTGATTCGTTGAATCCACTAATTTTTTGAATGGGTTGTACCATCCTATCCTCATTAATCTTAAAAAGATACAAACCAGAATAAGTACCTCCGATAGCATATTCTGGCCTCGACCGCAACTGTTTTATTTGCCATAAACCATCTGTTTCTGCTATCTGTTTGGCTACGCCGTTTTCTAAAAGGAATAAACCAGTATGATGCCCAGCATAAAGTCTTCCAATAATTTTTTGCATGCCATAAGCAGGGCCTTCTGTTCCCTTTAGAAAAACGCTTTGAGTCGTATTTTTTGCTAAAAAATAAATTCCATTAGAAGTTGTATAATAAGTTCCCTCCTCCATTTCAAAAACATCATAACCACTTCCCTGAATGCTTACATCTTGGTTGATAAACCGCATTGGAGAGTTGATGTCTATGAGTGCAATTCCGTTTTGTGTGCCCACCCATAAATTGCCAGCATAGTCTTGGAAGGTACGTAAACATGCATTCGTGAGCAAACCATCTCGGGTTGTAATATTTTCTATAGTTTTATTTTGTAAATCGTATAGAAACAAACCAGAAGTTTGAGTAGCAATGGCTAATCGAGTATCCGAGAGTTGAAGGACATGGTTTACATACTTTCCTTGTAAGGCTTTAATTAGGTCATTATATCTTTCATTAATACCAAAAGGGCTCGAAAATTCAATTTTACCAGAATTATAGAATAATAGATACCCCTCATCTTGTGGTATTACGCTAGCAATATTCAGTTGATTTTGGTTTTGCTGGAAAGCAGGAATAAGTGCTTGACCTTTTATTTCGAATAGGTTACCCTGTTGACTTTGGGTAAGTAGTTTGCCATTTACATGAAAAGACTTATTAAAACCATTCTTATGTTCAACAATAGAGATGTCTTGCCCATTATATACATAAATACCTTGAAAAGTACAGAAATAAACTTTTGAATTGAAAAGAAAGACATCCCAAACTTCATCAAAATCTCGGGCAGCAGCTGGGATTTTTTCTATTAGAGAAACAAAGTGCCAATCTTCATTAAAGTAACCAAATTCTCCCTGAGAGCCTAAATATAATCGGTTGGTATTTTCATCAAAGGCAAGAGACCGAATCTTTTTACCTGTATTATAAGCGTGAACTTCCCAGTCATTTCCATTATAAGAAAGCACCCCTAAATTATTCGCTACAAAAAGCGTCATACTTCTGTTTTGAGCGAAATCAATATTTTGAATGCCTGCTTTATAATTTGCTGGTGTGAAGTTATGAATTGGATACTTACCACCAAAAGCTTGGACAGAGTATACAAACAAAAAGAGAATAATTGAATAAAAGAGAAGTCTAATGATGTAATATTTTTTAGCCATGTATAATTTTGTGAAAGACAAATATAGTTAATTATCAATGGATTAGATTAAAAAAAACAGAATATTGATGTAGTATTTAAAAATATTAATGAAATAATTGTTGAGGTGCATTTTTGCCTTTTATTTTAAAAATAATTTTAAATTTGATAAAATTCACTTGTCTAATAATTTATTTAAAAAGGTAAATTACCAGTAATAATACTTCAGAAAGATTAAAATGAATTTTATGAAAATATATCGGTTCTTTGATAATTTTTGCATTTGGGCTAAACAATATAGATTGTCCGTTGTCTTTTTCGTTAATTGCCAATGACTTCGACAATAGCGAAATGTCAATTCGACGAAGTCAATCTATATTCACTGACACTTTTGCAAAAATTATCAAAGAACCAATATATCAAGGTTAATTAAGTAAAAAATAATTAAGATGAAAAACCTCTTCCTAAATCTCCTTCTTCTTTTCCTTTCAACCTCCTTATTTTCTCAAAACAGTCAAGTTTCCGTTGTCAATAATAATAGTGGAACCAAATTAATAGTGGATGGGAAAGACTTCATGGTCAATGGTATCAACTGGGATTATTTCCCCATTGGCACTAATTTTAATTACAGCTTGTGGAAGCAACCTGATGACATTATTAAATCAGCATTGGATTCAGAAATGTCTCTGCTCAAAAACATGGGTGTAAATACTATCCGAGTCTATACTGGTATGCAGCCTAAATGGATCTCCTACATTTATGAAAAGTATGGTATATACACTATGTTAAACCATTCATTTGGGCGCTATGGATTAACTATAAATGGTGCATGGGTAGCCGTTACCGATTATAGAGACCCAACAACACAAGCGCTTTTATTGTCTGAAGTTACTGAAATGGCTGAAACGTATAAAGGCACTCCTGGTTTACTGCTATTTTTATTAGGAAACGAAAATAATTACGGACTTTTTTGGGCAGGTGCTGAAACAGAGGATTTTCCTGATGATGAAGAAGAAAAGAGATTTATTGGAGAAGAACGTGGAAGGCCCATGTATAAGTTGATGAATGATGCAGCAATAAAAATGAAAGCTATTAATTCATCGAATCCTGTTGCTATTTGTAATGGGGATGTTTTATTTATCGATATAATTGCGGAAGAATGTAAAGACGTGGATATATATGGTACGAATGCTTATCGTGGTATTTCCTTCGGAGATATGTTTCAGGTGGTCAAAGATAAATTGAATAAACCTATTCTATTTACAGAATTTGGCGCAGATGCTTTCAATGCCATTGAAAATACAGAAGATCAATTTTCTCAGGCTTATTACATGGTAGGCAACTGGAAAGAAATTTATGAAAATGCGGCGGGCTTGGGTAAAGCCAACAACTCTATTGGTGGGTTCACCTTTCAATTTAGTGATGGTTGGTGGAAATTTGGTCAAACCAAAAATTTAGATATTCATGATAATAATGCCTCTTGGCTAGGTGGTGGTTACGAAAGAGATATTGAAAATGGGGAGAATAATATGAACGAGGAATGGTTTGGAATTTGCGCTAAAGGACCAAATAATCAACGTGGACTTTATCAATTATTTCCTAGAGCTGCCTATTATGCTTTAAAAGAAGCGCACCAATTAAACCCTTATGCAAGTGGTACTACCCTTGAATCCGTTGATAGTTATTTTTCAGGAATTTCATTAATGGATGCCGTGATAAAAGCCAGAGGAGATAAAGCTGCACTAGTGAGTGAGCGAGGTAAGAAAATTAGATTGAGTAGCTTGAGAGCAGATTTGACCACCTTTAGTACTGGGGGGAAGCTAATTTCAACTCCTGAGGAAGGTAATCCTGATGAATTGAAATATCCCAACGAGCTTGGATTTGGTCACATGCAATCCTATTTTATTGGCGTGGAAGCCAAGCCAAGTGAAAGTGTGCGTGCCAATGTTTCTTTTAACATACTCGGCAATGTAGCAGATAACGCCATTAACGAAATTTTTTACGAAAATAGAGGTCGAACTCGAACCGTACCCACCACCAATGGAAATTTGGCGGTAACCGATAGGAATCGAATAGCTGTTTATAATGCCGATTATAGTTGGAATAGTAAACATTTTGACTTGACTGGTTTTTATCGGACAGGACATTATCATTGGGGGTATGAAGGCGATTTTTTTGGTCTATATCCAGAAGCTAATTATGGACCTAACATTGATATTTATAATGGAAATGCGCCGTTTGGTTTTGAGCTAAATGGAAAAAGGGCGCTGAAACATTTTAAGGTGGCGTTTGGGCCAGAACTTTGGTGGGGAGCTAATCCTGCAGTATTGGTAAAATATTCTAGAAAAATTGGACATACTGATGTATCAGGTATCTTTCATGAAGATATTGATGACCCTAGTACTGCTGTTAGTTCATTTGCTATACCACAACCTCGTACTCGTAGAGCAACCCTTCATTTAAAGAGAGAATTCGGGAAAGTAGGAGTAGAATTAGGTGGAATTTGGGGAGGACAACCATTAGTTGGTCGAAAATTCCAATTTGTAGAAGATACAGAACGAATCGACCAAGTTTATCAAGATGAGATAAGTTCAAAAGATACTTGGGGTGGGAAAATGAAAGTAACTTATGCTTCTGGACCATTTAATTGGTATGCGCAAGGAGCAGCAATGGGATTAGCGGCATTTGGAGGTGCAGATTATACCCAAACGTATACAGGATGGCGATTAAAGGATAGTGGAAGTGGCAACCAATACAATTTCTTAACTGGTTTTACTTTTCTTGTGGGAGATGTGCAGATAGCGCCAAATTTTTTATGGCAAAAACCAGTAGTTGGCCCGATTCCGTTTGATGTATTGGCACCAGGAAGACCAAGGAATATTTTAGATGACCCATTTGCGGTAAGAAATAATAGACTTGTTCGGGATTGATAATCAGCAAGATAGAGCTAATTGATAATTTG
>JAFMDF010000011.1 GCA_017857395.1 Bacteroidota bacterium
AATCAATGAAATAAATGACATATTTTATTTTTTAATAAGTTTAATTTAGTTCATTTGTATTATTTGACTGCCTTAAATCTATTTTCTATAGGTTTAAACCAAAAACACCCAATATGTATAAATTAAATAAGTTGTTTTTCCTGTTCTTTATATTCAATTTAGGTTGTAGTAAAAATAGTAGTGAAACTACTCAACCAAATCCAGTTACACAAGCATCTGTTTCCGTTAATGGTAGTACGTTGTTTGAAAACGCGAATTCTGGTAGGCTACAATTTGAAATCAGGGCAAGTGAAACTTTGACTGCTGCCGTTTCCATTAATTACACTATTAGTGGGCTTACCGCAGAACCTGAGAAAGATTTCATGGCCAGTTCAGGCACCATAGAAATACCTGTAGGTAGTAATTCTGCTAGTATCGCTGTTCCGATTGTTGATGATGAAGTGAATGAAATTAATGAAAAATTAATGGTGACACTAACGGAAGCGACCAATGCGACTATTAATCAAGCTACCGCTATTGGTATCATTCAAGATGATGACCAACCTACTTATAATGCGGATGGCTATGAAACGGCTATGAGTCATTTCGGTTATGAGTTAGAATGGTCAGACGAGTTTGACGGAACAGCTCTAGATACCGATGTATTCAATTATGATTTAGGAGATGGTTGTCCAGATCTTTGTGGTTGGGGGAATAATGAATTAGTGGTCTACACCAATGAACCAGAACATATTTGGTTAGCCGATGGACAATTAGTTATCCAAGCCACTAAAGAAGGAAGTAGTAATTTTAAAGCTGCTAAAATTCATACGAAAGGCAAACAAGCTTTTCAATTTGGTAGAATTGATATCCGAGCTAAAATGCCTGAAGGGCAAGGCATTTGGCCAGCTATATGGATGTTAGGTCAAAATATTGATGCCGTTGGATGGCCTGCTTGTGGAGAAATTGATATTATGGAATTGGTTGGTCATACGCCTAAAATCACCCATGGTACAGCCCATTGGGGCCCACAAGGAGGGCCTAATAAATCTAGTGGGGCTTCTTTTAGTTTAGATGAAAAATTTAGTGAACGATTCCATGTATTTAGTTTAGTGTGGGAAAGGGATGAGCTATTATGGTATATGGATGAAGTGTTAATGCATAAAGTTACGGTTTCCAGTACACAAGGAGATTTATATCCATTCAATCAAGCTTTTTACCTTATTTTCAATATCGCTATAGGTGGAAATTGGCCAGGTAATCCAGATGAGACTACTGTTTTTCCACAACAAATGGTGGTGGATTATGTACGGTATTTTAAGTAGGTCAGTTAAGCCGTTGTCGGTTAGCATAATGAAAAAATAGTCACCTCGAAAATGACGATTAATTATGCTTCCTTTGCATGGAATAAAAAACAATTGCAATAATCCAATTTGATTTAACCATAACCATCAAAAATGAAAATATATACCTTGTTTATCAGCTCCATTCTTTGTTTAGCTCTTTTTTTTATCAACTGTGGAAAAGACACAACCCCTATTATTCCCAATCCTCCAACAAATAATAATAATGGAGGTATTATTCAAGATTTAAATGTCCTACTAAATCCAAGTACTTATGCGCCTTTATCGGCAAAATTGGAATTCTCTACTAATAAAGAGGTCACCATTCGCTTAAAAGTCAATGGAAAAAATGGAGCAGCGTCTGATGTAATTAGAGAATTTACAGACCTCAATATGGCTTTTAGTCTTCCTGTTTTAGGTTTATATCCTAGTTTTCAAAATAAAGTAGAACTTGCTTTAATGGATGAAAATGGAATGATGTTGAGTAATGACACCCTCACTATAGCAACACCGCCATTAACTACTGAATTACCCGTAGTTCGCATAGAAAAGGCTGATGTTTCGATGATGACCCCAGGCTGGAATTTAGTAAACTACGCAGGATATAACAGAAATAGACTTCCTCAAAAAGCTTTCATGTTTGATGAATTTGGAGATATTCGTTGGTATGTTGACTATAGTGAGCATCCCAAGCTAAGTGACTTGATTTATGAAGTGGGATTAAGTCGTTTACAAAATGGTCATTTTATTTTTGGAGATAAGAACAGTAACGCTATATATGAAATAGACATGTTTGGCGACATTGTAAATAATTGGGATTTGAATGATTATATTTTCCATCATACCGTCATTGAAAAACCCAATGGTAATTTGCTATTAACGGCAAGTGAAAAAGGACAGTCAACCATCGAGGATATTGTTTTAGAAATTGATCGAACCAGCAATACTATTATTCGTAAATGGGGTTTAAGAGAATCCTTAGACAGATTTCGGCAAACTTGGGATACCGACCTAGGAGATATCAACAAAGATTGGTTTCATGGTAATGCCATTGCTTTTGACGAAAAAGATAATGCAATCATCGTGTCAGGTAGAACACAAGGTATTGTCAAATTAACAGAAAATAATGAAGTTATTTGGATACTTGCTCCACATAAAGACTGGAAAACATCGGCAAATGGATTGGATTTAAATGAGTTTTTATTACAGCCCTTAGATGCAGAAGGTCTACCTATTACAGATTTAGCCGTTCTTGAAGGTACTACCAATCACCCAGATTTTGAATGGGCCTGGTACCAACATGCTCCTTTTTTGATGCCCAATGGTAATCTATTAGTTTTTTATAAGGGGCGAGGCAATTAATAATGTACCAGAAATGACGAGGTTATTTTTTCTTTTAACAAGGCAAAATTTTCCAGCATAGTCTTTATTACGTTGGAAAATTTTAACGCAGTTAAATGGAAAAAGAATCCGTCAGGCTGGTAGGTTATTTTTTTCCTCGTCCCTAATGGGGATAATCGAAATTTTAATTCAACTCAAGCATACAGTCGTGCAGTAGAATATGAAATTGACGAAACCAACAAAACAATCAAACAAGTATGGACTTATGGAAAGGAAAGGGGAGCTGAATTATACAGCAGAATAGTATCAAAAGTAACCTACGATGAAGTGCAAAACAATGTATTAATGACTAGTGGATCAATTGATTTTAATGAGAAAAAATATGGTAAAATAATAGAGATAAATAGGGCGACTAATAAAGTCTTATTTGAAGCAACCATCATAGCACCTCAAACTTTTTTTATTATAACTTTTCATAGTGCACTACGAATGCCTTTATTTAATCAAAATTAATCACCGAAGCAAAAAAACATCTCCAGCCATAGTCTTTCGCTCCCCATTAGCAAAAAGCACAATGGCTTGATATAAATAAGTATCCTGTTTAGCCAGTATTCCATTGATTCGACCATCCCAGCCTTCATTAGGTTGATTCGGTAAAAGGTTCGATTTGAAAAAGACCAAACTGCCCCAGCGATCAAAAATGGAAAAACTTTCGATGGTTTTAGCATTTGTTCCTCCGTATATAGTAAATTGATTATTACCAGAAGAACTAGCAGGGTTAAATATATTGGGGGCATAAATTTCTGAGGGTAATTCAGTTACATCGATAACAAAATCAGCTCTATTAATACAGCCATTTTCATCTGTCACCAGAATATATAATTCATTATTACGCTGTGGAAAATAGTTGATTTCTGGGCAAGTTCTACAATCAATTTGACCGTTTGTCATCCATTCATATTCATAAGCTATTATTGCTTCTTCCCTCGGAATACTAACCGCTATATTTACAGGATTTCCTTCAGGTACGGTCGTTTTATCTGCATGAATGGTAAGCTCTAAAGGATCAAAATTTTGCACGATAAAAGAAGAAACACCTTCACAATTTTGGTCATTGGTCACCGTTATTTGATAGGCTCCCGCTTCTGAAATATTAATCAAGGAATCCGTAGCCCCAGTTGACCATTGGTAGGAGTCAAAACCAAACACCAATAAATCAGCAGTCATTTCTGGGCATATTGTAGATGGCCCTTTAATTTTTACGTCTACTTTACTAATATCAGGAATGTCTATGTTTCCAAAAAAAGTACAGCCCAGTTCATCCGTTACCGTTACTTCATATCGTCCTCCTTTTGTCACTTCTAAAGTGGAGGTTATACCAACTTCGCCCTCTCCTGCCCATTCGTAAGTCATAAATTTATCGGAAACTTCTAGTGTTTTAATCCCTTCTGTGCAACGGTCATCATTGACAAAAATAGGCACTTCTCGCTCGATATTATTGGCCAAAGCAAAAGCACAGTCAAAATCTGTTTCACAACTCCAAAGTACGGTAATACGAGTGGCAAAGGTATAGGTAATAAAAGCATCTACATCAGAAGGATTACAAACAAAGTCATCATCATTAGATTTACATTCTCCTAAAAAAGTACCTTCGGGGGAGTACATTCTTGCGACTGATTCCGTATTGGAACAACCGTACCTCAAAAAATAAAAAATCCGACCGCTATTTTCTATTTCTGAAATGGCAGGGGGAATCCACTTACATCGTTCGCACAAATCCGTTTCTTCTTTCACTTCTCTTGCCAATTCCTTAATCCATTCCAAAGAGGTGTCTTCTTGCCCGAATAAATACATGGGAAGGCAGCATAAAAAGAGGCATATTTTTGAGCGATTTAGCATTTATATCATTGAAATGTCTCAAGTAACTTTTGACAATGCTGCATTAGAATAAATTGATTTTTTGTCACATAGCCACATAGTTTGAAACATAGTAAAACATAGTTTTTTAGTCGATAAAACTATGTTTTCTATGTGTTGTTTTTACTATTGTGGCTATGTGTTGAAAAAAAACACAGTAATTAGGCGTTAGTAGATTTTCTCAAAAATGACAAATAGTACGTGGTAATGTAGCATTAGTAGTTTCCTGCGGAAAAGCAAACTGTCTTTTTCGGTTTACAAAATCACTCTATTCCCTCCCTGATAATCAAACACTTCTACTTTACTGGCATTAGTAGGCACCGTTAATACTCTAGCAGATTGAGATAAAAAAGTCTGACCGTAACCACATTCTTCTTTATAACTTTGTCCATCACTTAAGGTAATAATGGCGTAAGCATCAAAAGGCTGTAAATCAATATTTTTTGAATTAGTAGCGGTATTCCCAAATACTTTTAACGGGCCTTTATTTTGGGAGGCGATAATCGCTAATTGTTGATTGGCTTGTCTAACTTGTACCAAAGCTTTAGCATCTCCTGGCATATAAAATCCACTCTCCGCTAAAGTTGTTGGTTCAAATCCACCTTTTCCGTCACCAATCAATAATAAACCATTAAAAGCATCTGCTTTACCCATTGCTGTTTCCATTCCGTGGTCATTGCCTTGTAATAAAACATCTTTATATCCATCTCCGTCAAAATCTTTAGCAATCATACCATAAATGGGGGCAATTTGGGCCTCTATAGGCAATGCCTGCAAAGCAAAATTACCATCACCTTGGTTCTCAAGATAAGCAGATTTTAGGTAATTGGCGGTTAAAATCAGCGGATTAGTATTTTCAAAGACTTCTAAAACCTCTTTTACTGTTTTTAAACCAAAATCTCGGTGTACAGGAAATTCCTTTTTGAATTGAATAATTTGTTTATCCATATCCATTCTTCCAAAATAAGGATATTCTTTGGGGTCTCGCTGGTCAAAGGTGGAAAAGTAAGCCGTTGGAATGGCATCATATCCTCCATTTCCATCAAAATCTGCTGCATATAATCCAATCGGTTGGTCTTCGGTCACTTTCCACAAGGTATTCATTCCTGTATTTCCTACCACATAATCCATATCTCCATCTTGATCAAAATCTGCCGCTACTAGACTATTCCACCAGCCCCTTTTATTACTTGGTTGTTTAGTTGCTTGATCTATTATTTTACCTGATGGCTCAAATTTTCCTTCGTTATTTTTCAGGAAGGTAATGGGCATAAATTCTCCTGCAATCAATAAATCTTGCCAGCCATCATTATCATAATCCGTCCAAAGGGCATCGCAAACTAACCCAATATCGGTTAAAGCAGGAGCTATTTTTTCATTGACTATATCGAATTTTATTTGATTCGCTGTAGAATTATTCTGTAAAATATAGCTAGAAACTGGTTTGGGATATTGTTGTGGTTCAAGTCGACCACCTACAAATAAATCTAAATCTCCATCTTTATCATAGTCTGCTGCTTTAATACAGGAGCCACTACTCAAAAATTCAGGTAAGGCATTCTTTTCTAATCGGAATCGACCATTTTCGTTCACATAAAACTGGTCTTGATAAGTGGAATCGGTTGCCACAAATTCATTGCCTCCATTCACTAGATACAAATCATTATCACCATCTTTATCTGCATCAAATAATAAAACGCCTAAAGTCTCTTCTCTAGGTTCTTCCGTCATATCCATCCATAAATCGGTCGCTTGAAATTGACCGTGTGCTTGTTGGATAAAAAATTGCCCTTTTTTAAATCTAGATCCGCCTACAAAAAAATCATCTAATCCATCTCCATTGACATCGCCAACAGCAATGCCTGGTCCGTACTGAGATAATTTATGTGGAATTAAACGCTGAACATTAAAATCAACAAAATCTTCTTCGTCTTGCAGATAATTAATACCAGTTTCCGAAGTAATATCTTTGAAAATTGGTGATTCCTTTTCTGCTAATTTATTGTCCCGCGCTGACTTTGTAGCATCCTTAATATCTAAGCTTAATATTTGATTAACGGCTACATTTTCTAAAATTTGCTGTTGCCCATTTGGCCAAGTACAGATAATTTTAGATACCGTTGTATTGCTACCCAAGCCAAAATGTGCCACAGATTCCATCGTAGATAAATACCCTCTAAAGGTCGTATGTTCCCAAAATTGTTGCTGGTTCTCCCCATAAAAAAGTTGAATAGTTGCCCCTTGTCCAGTCGGATTAGCTTTGTCTCCAATAAAATTAATCCGCAACCAATTGGCTGGGTTGTCTTCCGTATTTTTTAAATTATTTTTATAGACAAAAGCCGCATCATTGATATTATTTACCACATAATCCAAATCTCCGTCATTGTCTAAATCCGCATAAACAGCTCCATTGGAAAAGGAAACTGTTTTGGTACCCACCCAATCATTTGTCACATTAGAAAAGGTTAAATCTCCATTATTTAGGTAAGCATAATTCCTTATTTTGACAGAAGGGATTTGAGATAATAACAGATTAGGAGAAGCCAAGCGATTAAATTGTTGGTGATAATCAATAAAATCTCGGTCAGTTACATCTTTTGGAAAACCGTTGGTAATAATAATATCTCGATATCCATCATTATTAAAATCCGCCACTAAAGGCGTCCAACTCCAATCCGTGGCACTAATTCCTGCTACCATAGCTATTTCACTAAACGTAATATCTTTAGTAGAATCAGGTCTTTCTCCTTGATTTAATTGTAGTGTATTTCGCAAATATTGGTAGGTATAACCAAAGCGGTCATTATTATAATAACTGCTATAATTATTAGCTGGCAACATCGTCTTTTTCCGAAAATTATCTTCTGGCAACATATCTACCGCAATCACATCTGCCAAGCCATCGTTATTCACATCCACTACATCACTCCCCATTGCAGACGCACTCGTATGTTTAAAATAAGTATCTGCTTTATCCGTAAAAGTGCCATCTCCATTATTGATATAAAATAAATCATTGGTCAAATAGTCATTGGAAACGAAAATATCTTTCCAACCATCTTTATTAATATCCGTAATATTCACGCCTAAACCAAACCCTTCTATTAGAATACCCGCTTCTTTAGATACATCTGTAAATACAGGATGTCCCAATGTTGCACTCCAATCATTTCGGAACAATTTATCAGTTTTTGGAGAGCTACCGTCTATTATTTTTTTGCGGTATTTATTAGGTAATTTCGTTTCATCCATTTCATTAACTAACAAATAAACATCTAAATCACCATCATTATCATAATCAAAAAAAGTAGCATTGGTCGTATGTGATTGATCAGCCAATCCATATGCGCTCGCCATTTCTTTAAAAGTAGGCACATTTTCTCCATTCAATCCTTGGTGAATAAATAAGGTATTTTGCCGTTGTACAGCATCAGACCTATTGGTCGCACAAACATAAATATCTGGCCAACCATCTTGGTTAATATCTATAACCGCAACCCCTGAAGACCAACGGTTTTCAGCAACTACTCCCGCTTCTTCAGTAATGTCTTCGAATTTAAAATCACCTTGATTTAGGTATAATTTATTCGATTCCATATTCGCCGTAAAGTATAAGTCGGATAGACCATCTTCATTAAAATCTGCTACGGCAATACCCCCGCCATTATAGATATATTCATTTTTCAGGATATTAATTTCTTCCGATTCGGTGATGGTGTTAGAGAAGGTAATTCCAGTTTCTTCGGGGGATAATAGTTCGAATTGATGGTTAGTGTTCCAATTGCATGCCGTAGTTATAACTAAAATAAGTAGAAAGGAAAGTTTTTGAAAATTGAGTTTACTCATTAAGCTAAAATGTGTGTCGGTTATTAATTTTTGTTTTTTTGATACAATGCATTTAAAGTGTCCGTAGCTTAGGCATCCCAATATTCGGGAAAGGCTAAACTACGGTTTGCAATGTATCAAAGAGTCAGAATTTTCTAATAAATAGGAAGTTTTGGCTTAGTCTGTTTCGATTACAATAAAAGAATGAAAAGACCCCAGAAGACCATTTCTATAAATGGTAGGACCAGAATTTCTAGGAAATTCTACTTTCTTTATATTCTTACCTTCAACTAATTGGCAGACATCAAATAAATTATTTCCTCTTTCTATACCATTAAGTATAAAGTTGGGACAGGAAGGTACTTTCATATTATGGCCAAATCCATCTATTCTTAAACCGGGTATTGCCTCGATTTTGGCAATTAAATCCGCTTGAGCAGAATATTCTTCTTCTGATTCCATTTCAGGTGTTACGGTTAGTGATTTAGTAGTAGAGGGAGCGCATGCTGTGTAAAAAGATGCCATTAAAAGCAGTACAAATAGTTGTTTCATTTTAAAAGTTTTAAGTTTAAAAAAATTATACAGCATTAACTCCTACAAAGTACCTAATTTTTTTCATATCCCAAAACAGGTGCATTATTTCGACCAATTAATAACAGTTCTTTACCATTGGCTCGTTTGATCGTTTGAATATCTCTAATTTCTCCTTTGACATTTATCCCCGTAACATCGGTTGATAATTCTACAAATCCGCCTTTCCCATCTCCTTTTAAAAATAACCCTCGGTTGGCATCTTGTCTACCTACTTCTGGTTTTAAACCATAATAATTCCCCATTAATAAGAGATCTTGTTGTCCATCTTTATCCATATCATCCACATGAATGGCAAGGATAGGTGATAATTGAGCCGCATCGGGAAGCGCTTCTAATCTTAGACCATTTGGCTCATTCCAAAGAATAGCACTTTTCAAAGTAGTCGTTGTAAATGATTTTGCTCCAGCTCGTTCTGCTACTGAAAAAACTTGTTCGTAGGTGCTATTGGCATAATCTTTATGTTTTAGAATCTTCTTTTTTAGATGCGGTAGTTGTCCAGTCAAATCCATTTTAGAAGCAAAAGGAAAAGCTTTTTGACTACCTTCAAACCAAGTTTCAATGATAAATTCCGATTTTTGATTTTTATCAAAGTCATTGACATACATATTCATTGGTTGCTCGACAGAAGCTTGAAATACAGAATTTTCGCCCCAGTTACCTACTATAAAATCATCATCTCCATCTCCGTCCAAATCTGCTGCTTTTAGCGATTGCCACCAACCATGACTATTTGGAATGGTTTCTTTGGATTGTAATTGCCCATTTTCCATTCGTAATAAAGTAATCGGCATCCACTCCCCTACTACTAACAAATCTTGATCTTCGTCTTTATCAATATCTGTCCATTGCGCTGCTGTGACCATCCCTAATTGTCCAATTTCTTGAGCCGTATTGCTGACCCAGCCTCCATCACCATCGTTAATCACTAAAAAACTAGCAGGAACAAGTCCGTAATTTCCAGGCACTACATAACCTCCCATAAAAAAATCCATATAGCCATCTTTATTCAAATCCGCAGGTGCTATACAGGACAGATTACCGCCGCCTGGCGGTGCTTTTTCGTGGTCATATTTAAATTGTCCTGTTCCGTCATTTTCATAAAAGCGCAGACTAAAATTAGCCCGACCTTTTTGGAATTCATTGCCTCCGTGTCCAATTATTAAATCTAAATCTTTATCTCGATCAACATCCAAAAAAAGGCCACAAGTAGCTTCTAATTTTTGGTCAAAAAAGATACCTTCTTGGAAAGGTGAATCAAATTCCCCATTCTCTTGCTGAATAAATAGTTTACTTGGATCATCAGCAGCTCCTAAAATCAGGAAATCCTCTAAATTATCGCCATTGACGTCTGCCGTTAATATTTTAGGGCCTAGCGTAGATATTTGGTGAGGCAATAAATTTTCTGTATCAAAATCATTAAACTTATTTTCTTTATGAAATGCTTTTTCAGCAATAGATTTTGGAATTTTTTCGCTGAATAAAGTTTTTTGCTGCTTTCTAGCGGGTCGAACAAATTTTAAATTAGCGGCAGCTTGTTCTACTTCCAAAGTTTGGTTGGCAGCTACTTGAGTTAAAATTTGTTTGCTTTTATCTGCCCATATAATTTCTACTTTTTCAATAGTTGTTATATCTCCCAGCCCTACCACTAATCCAGGTGCAACGGAACTTTGAAAACCTCTAGATAAATAATGTTGGTAAGTTTGAATGCCATTTGTAGTCGTCAAAATTATTTTTGCGCCAATGCCTAAAGGGTTTTTCTCCTTACCTGTAAATTTGACCTTCAAGTAATTTGTTCCTCCTTTTTCAACCGTTTTATTTTGATAAACAAAAGCAGGCATATTGACGTTATTCACCACCAAATCCAAATCGCCATCATTGTCTAAATCTCCGTAAGCCGCACCATTGCTAAAAGAAGGTTCATCTAACCCCAAGGAAGCCGACTCATTAGTAAAATTAGTATTCCCATCATTTAAAAAAGCATAATTAGATAATTTAGTCGAGGGCATATAAGGCAAGTAATCTCTAAAATCTGCTCTTTGAGATTTTTTCACGATCTCTTTTACATTTTCATCATCTTTAACAAAATCGACAAAATCAAAATCCGTCAAATCTTTATTAATTCCATTACTCAGAAAAATATCTTTCGATCCATCATTATTCAAATCAAGAAACAAAGCACCCCATGTCCAATCTGTAGCAGCTACTCCTTTTTGAAAAGCCACTTCCTGAAAATCTCCATTTCCTTTATTTAGTTGTAAGGTATTTTGAAGTCCTTGATAATAGTACCCCGCTTTCTTTTTGGCTTCAATTAAATGAAAAGGGTCAAATTTAGTCATCGTCTTCCTCCTAAAATTATCCGCTGGCAGCATATCCGTTGTCATGATTTCTGGATGTCCATCATTATTCAAATCACCTATGTCTGCTCCCATACTGTTTAAAGAAGTATAAGAAAACCTTGCTTCCAGTTCTTCAACAAATTGACCATTTCCTAAATTTCGATAAAAATAATCTCTTTCCCAAAAATCATTACTCACATAAATATCTGGCAACATATCTCCGTTCAAGTCACTCACAGAAACGCCCAATCCAAAACCAACATCACTTGAATAAATGCCTGCCTCGGTGGTAACGTCCGTAAAAGTAGTTCCATCGTTTCTATATAGCTTATCCCCTCCTTCTTCGTCTATTTCTGTTCTACTTCTGGTATAAAGTTCAATTCTATCAGGGCTAATAAAACTATTATTCAATAAGTAACAATCCAAATCACCATCTTGGTCGTAATCAAAGAAAGAAGCATGGGTTGAAAACCCATTATTATTTAAGCCCCATTCTTTGGCCGCTTCTTTAAAAGTACCATCTTTTTGGTTGATATATAATTCATTTTCTTTATTATCGCCAGCTATATCTCCTGAATTGCAGACATAAATATCTAACCAACCATCTGCATTGATATCTGCCATCGCCACTCCTGTACTCCAGGCTCTTGAACCACCAACGTTTGCTTTTTGGGTAATATCTTCAAATTGAAAATTGCCTTTATTTAAGTAGAGTTGATTCTTTTCTAGATTAGCGGTAAAGTATATATCTGCTAAACCATCATTATTAATATCTCCTATAGCCACACCTCCTCCATTATAAAAATTTCGATAGCTTAATATGTTAAAGTCTTTTTGGTCTTCAATTTGGTTGATGAAGGCGACACCCGTTCGCTCGGTTGGTAAGCTAGTAAAAAGGGCGCTTGGGTTAGGTGTATAAACTGGTAAAATAGGTGTTTGTTCTACTTCGGGTTGACAACTTACCAGTATACAGGAAAAGATACAAAGAAATAATTTGTAGTTACTCATACGTTTTTTAGCCAGTCAATTTATAGGTTGATAAAGATCAAAAAAAGAATCCCGAAAGAAGAAGCATTGCTTCATTCTTCCGGGACTCTTTACTAGTATATATTTGAGGAATAATCAATAATGATTAAACCCAATAATTACCATCCTGGATTCTGCTGTAACATTTGCGTACCTTCAACAGAACTCAATTCTAATTGAATAGTTGGTAATGGATACCATAGGTGACGATCTTCTACTGGACTAGCACCGTTTAAGTAATTTCTTCTAGTCTTTTCAACAGAAACATATTCGTTTAATACTTCCTTGAAAGTTCCCCATCTTCTTAAATCAAAGAAACGGTGTCCTTCCATCGCTAATTCCAAACGACGCTCCATACGAACAGCAGCTCTAGCAGTAGTTTGGTCTGTCCAAGCAGCATCGTAAGTACCAATTTGGTAATTCGCCCAAGTAATTGCAGGATCATCAATTGTAGTGGCAACAGATACACCATCCGCTCCCTGTGCACAAGCACCTGCTCTAGTTCTAATTTGATTCACTAATTCTCTTGCAGTTTCTAGACTACCTGCTTCTACTTCTGCCTCTGCTAACATCAACATAACGTCAGCAAAACGCAAAATATGTAAATTCATAGAGTGTAATTGGTAAGAAGCCCAACCTACAGCACTACCTACACCAGAACCTTTTTCGTAGATATTCTTCTTAGGAGAATAAGGACCAGCCCAAGCTCTATCACGAATCCATCCTGGAGCATGTAATCCCCAATCTAAGAAAGGTACGTCATCTCTACCAGCTGTCCAATCTAAACGTGGATCAACTGCATCTGATGCAGTTAAATCAGCACTATTGAAAGAACCATCTAATAAAGGTAAACCATTAGCATCTACTTTAAAAGCATTCACTAAGTTTTGAGTAGGCTGGTGGAATCCACAACAACCAAATGGGCTACCCCCGTGAGGGAAGTTCAAACGGTCATTTCTATTACCGTTTTCTCCATTAGGATCACCATCATTAGAAGAAGCTTGGAAAGCTAATACTGTTTCAGGACCATTATCTTTAAAAGCAGAAAATACATCATGAAAACAGTCTTCTAAAGCATAAGGCCCATTGTTTACTACATCACTCAATACAGCCTTAGCACCAGCGTAATCTTTAGCAAACAATAATGCTCGTCCTTTGTATGCCTTGGCAGTCCAAGAGGTCACTCGACCAATTTGTGCTTGAGAAGCGGGCAATAAACTAATCGCATCGTCCAAATCGGAGATAACGGCAGCTAAAGCTGCATCCGCTCCACCATTTGCTTTTCTAAAATCAATATCTGCTTCTGTATAAACAGGAATATTTCCCCAATATTTATAAGCTTCGAAGTGATAATGTGCTCTTAAAAATTTAGATTCACCTTCAATTCTTTGTGCAGTTGCAGTAGGAATTCCTTCAACGGTAGTTAATAATGCTAAAGTAGCATTAGTTCTACTAATTCCTTCATAAAGTACTTGGAATTTACTATTTAAATACCCATCCGCACCACCAGTATTCCACTGATAAAATTCAACATCTGTAGTTGGTTGCTGATCACCAGGTTCAGAACCTTTATAAGCATCATCAGAAGAAACGGATCCAAAAATCCAGTTACTACCTGCAGCCCCCCAGTCTCCAAACTGTGCAAATCCATCTAGTATGGAATAAGAAGCAATTAAGGTCGCTTCTACACCAGCTTCATTCGCTAATGTACCTGAATCCAGTACTCCCTGAGCAGGACCATCTAAGAAATCATCCGAACAAGCTATAAAAGTACCTGTAGCTATAAGGAGAATTCCAACATATTTTAAAATATTTTTCATTTTATAATAAGTTTAAATTTTAACGTTTTAGTTATATTTGTTAAAGGTACGGTTTGTAGACATCTTTTGGCTTTTTTGATTTTATAATCAATATAAAAAGTCTCTATCCTTACCAAAATTATTAACAAAATATCCCTTTTACTAATTTCTAAAGTAACCTTTCTGTCATTTATAAAATCAAGTGTAATCGCTACTTATAATAAGTAACTATTATCCCTAATTAAAAGGCAGCATTGATACCAAAAGAAATGATTTTATTCGTTGGGTATGTACCTCTGTCAATACCCTGTGCTTGGTCAGATTGGTTACCACCAGATCCATCTGTGCTAATTGCAGGTAATGATGGATCAATATTATCATAACCAGTAATGGTAAATAAATTCTGAGCTTGGATATAAACTCTCAAGCTAGACAAGCCAAGATTTCCCAAATTACTTTGAGGAATCGTGTATCCTAAAGAGATATTCTTCAATCTCACATAAGATCCATCTTCTACATAGAAGCTACTGAAAGCACTAGAGAATTGGTCATTCTGATCTAATTGAGGATATTTTGCCCCTGGATTAGATGGGGTCCAAGAATCTGTTAATCTATCTGCTCTTACGTTAGTACTAAATAAACGGAAAACCGTAAATTCATCTGTAATATCAAAGATATCGTTTCCAACAGAAGCAAAAAGGAAAGCATTAAAATCAAAGTTCTTATAGTTAAATCCTAAATTCAAACCAGCTGTAAAATCTGGGTGGTAACTACCAATAACATCTCTATCAGAAGCATTTACAGTACCATCACCATTGACGTCCTTAAATCGGATACGACCTGGGGCAGCACCATCCTGAGCAGCATGTGCATCTACTTCTGCTTGGCTTTGGAAAATTCCATCCGCTACTAAACCGTAAAAAGAACCGATAGGTTGTCCTAACTGGTTGATTACGGTTGTACCGCCACGACCACCTACTGGGCCAAAGAAGAAATCTTGTACCCCATCAATCTTAACAATCTCGTTCGTGTATTGTCCAAGATTCAAGTCAGCAGTAAATTTGAACTCAGAGCCAAAAGTCTTTCTATAACCTAAAGTTAAATCAAATCCAGTATTCTCCATTTTTCCAATATTCACAATTGGAGGAGCAGCATTACCCGCAGTACCTGGTAAAGATGGATTAAATAATAAATCATCTACCGTACGCTTATACCAGTCAAAAACAATTTCAAAAGCACCATTTGCTAAAGAGGCATCAAATCCAACGTTAACAGAAACATTTTCTTCCCACTTTGCATCTGGGTTACCATTAGATGTTTTAACAAAACCAGAAACGATACTTGTATTCGTACCATTAATATCGTAGAAAGAAGAAGCTGTTCCACCACCAAATTGGTCAAATACTCTACCAGAAGGAATATCTTGGTTACCCGTAACACCCCATCCAGCTCTAATTTTCATATCATCTAACCAATCTGCTCCTTGTGCAAATCCTTCGTCAGATAATCTCCAAGCAGCACTTACCGCAGGGAATACACCGTATCTGTTACTTCTACCAAATCGAGAAGACCCATCTCTACGTACCGTACCACTTAAATAATATTTATTTTCGTAATTATAATCTACTTTACCAAAAACAGATTGTAAAGAACTAAATCCACCATTACTGAAACCACTTAATGTTCCTGGATCGGCTAAAGCAGGCTGAACATACCAAGCATTTTGGTCTAAAGTAACAAAGTTAGAAATCTGTGCTTGTAAGAAGTTATTCTGGTTTTTAATTGCTTCGTAACCCGCAATTGCAGTAACATTATGCTTCTCTGCAAAAGTTTTGGTATAATTCAATGTATTAGTCCAAGTCCAAGAAGTAATATCCTGTGCATTCTCTGTAAACCTTGTTTCATTATTTGGTTCAGAGTTTTCAGGAGTAGTGAATTGGAATCGACGATCTCTTTGAGAAGTAAAGTCAAATCCAAGGCTTGTACGGAAAGATAAACCATCGATTAATTGTACTTGTGCAAAGGCATTTCCAAGAATATTTGCATTTGTGAATACATTGTCTTTATCCTTGAATAATTGTGCTCTTGGATTAGAACCGTTACCTAAAGTATTCGCTTTTGCACCAGCAAAATAACCATTTGGCCCTGAATCAAATACAGGAATAATTGGCTGCATTTTGATAATTTGACCAATAGCAGAACCTTCTCCTTGACTACCAAAACCACCGTCCACGTTTTCAGAACGAGAGATAGATAAATTTTCACCAAAGGTGAATCTACCAGCCTTCATTTGGCTATTCGCTCTTAAAGACATTCTTCTCCACCAAGTATGCTTCATCGTACCATCTTGGTCATAATAGTTAGCAGAAATATTATAAGTAGCATTATCTGTACCACCAGATACGCCTAAGTTAAGGTCCATAACAGGTGCTGGATCAAATACCTCATCCCACCAATTTGTTCCAGTACTAGCAGGGTGAATCAAATTATTAGGAAAAGAATAAGAGCTTATATCAGCAGACTGCGTTTGGTTAACCCCATCATTTGGCCATAAAAAAGCAGGAATTGATTGATTATTAGGATCACCATAAATATTAGTAGGTACATCAATACCTGCATTTACGTGACTTTGTCTAACAACTTCTCCATAATCCAAAGCATCCTGAATTAAGTAATCATCCATTCCTTTTACAGGATTCTGAACACCATAATAAGCATCAAAAGAAACAACTGCTTTTCCAGCTTTACCTTTCTTTGTCGTTACAATAATTACCCCGTTATTTGCACGAGCACCATAAATAGATGCCGCAGAAGGGTCTTTCAAAACCTGAATAGACTCAATGTCATTCGGGTTAAGCGCATTATTAAAGGCGCTTTGTACAGGTACTCCATCAATCACATATAATGGATCATTGTTTGTAAAAGAAGAAATTCCTCTAATACGAACAGTAGAACGTCCTCCTGGTGCACCACCTGTAGTAACGTTAACCCCTGCTGCACGACCTTCTAATTTTTGAATAAAAGAAGCAGCAGTAATCGTGTTTAGTTCTTCGGCATCAACAACAGAAACCGCACCAATTATATCTCTCTTTCTTTGAGAAGAATAACCAGTAACGACCACTTCGTCAATCAATACCCCTTGAGCCAATCGAATAGATAATACACTCGAAGCTCCAACAGTTACATTTTGAGTAGAGTATCCTGTATAAGAAACTTCTAAAACATCTCCGGCATTAGCGTCTATGCTAAAATTACCATCAATGTCTGTTACTGTACCATTTGCGGTACCTGCAATCAAGACAGATGCACCAATTAATGGTTCATCATTGCTGTCGTCAACAATTGTACCCGTAATCTGCGCAAACATAGTAGCAGAAAACAACAAACATAGTGCGACAAGGCTACTTGGTAGCCATTTCAAAGACATACGTAATGCTTTTTGTCTCATAAGCTGATTTTAAATTAAACTAGTGATTTTAATAAAAATAAAAAACTTAATCTTGAAGCTTAAATTTTTTCGAATGTTAGTATTCAAAACTAAAGGATAAGCATTCGACGGTATTAAGCTTTTTAATTACAACAATATTCTAGTTTGTATGATGAAAAAAAGGTTGAATGATTCGTTTTAACTTTTTAATCAAAACACCAACTAAATAGTTTTTTAGTATATCAATTTGGTAAGGCTTTTAATTTGGTTAGTGTAAAATGACAATCTTAATAAAACGTTAAGGTATTAGGGAAATCAAATGTAATAATTTTTTTTGGAGACAAAATAGAAAATATACTTTTTTTTTGCTTTTAACTTTTAAATCAATCGTTTCATGACCTTATTCTGCGTAATTCAGAATAATAATTTGAAAGAACATTCTTTTAAACGATAAAAAATAGAATTCCGCTTCCTCAGAATAAATATTTTTTTTCCTAATAAAATGTTAATAAACATGATCATTTCATCATTAATAAGAAATCAAAGAACAAAATAGGCAAACATATAACAGGATGGATGGTAGTCACATCAGCTTATGTTAAACTATAAATAATGGTGCAAAACAGGGAGAGCATAAATACCTTTCTTTCTAGGTAAAAATTGTATCGGTATTACAATAAAAGTATTTGTAAATAGAACCATGGTTATTCGCTGAAAGAACCTACCAACAATAAAGTTAGTAGGTTCGTATTGTATGAAACTAAAAGTTGTTTTGCTAATCAAAATCAAATAGATAATAAATCCATTTAATCACTTAAAAAATTTATAAAAAGCCAATAACTTCAAATAAGATTTTTTTTAACTGGTTAAATGTAGGAACAATTAATAAATTATTATATTTTTTTAAAAAAAAGTATTAGTTTTTAACATAAAAGTATTACTTATTCATTAATAAGTGTCAAAATTACACGAACCGCTTTGCTACTGTTGGTAATTCATAACGTAATTGTCTTCGGTAAGCTACGGGACTCATTCCTTTATATTTCTTAAAAAGGCGATTAAAATTAGACAAGTTAGTGTATCCACATTGAAAGCAAATTTCACTCACACTATCCTGCGTTTCCAATAATTGTTTACAAGCATGTGCTAAGCGGGCATCTGTTAAAAATTTAGAAAAACTTCGTTTGGTAGATTTTTTAAAAAAATGGCTAAACGCAGAATCGCTCATATTAATCATACTGGCTACTTGATGTAGCGTAATTTTAGATTGGTAATTACTCATGATAAATTCATAAACACGATCCATTCTTTTATTTTCAGGGAAAGGTATTTTAGAAGAATAACCAGCGCTCGACACTAACCGATTTTCGTTGGAGGTAGCTAAAATTTGTAAAATTTTTAGAAAAGCAATCGCTCCCTCAAAACCTTTTAAGTCCACCAATTCAATCATTTTCTCCATCACAATCTCTCTTGTTTCTCCAAAAAATTCTATTCCTCTAACCGAATATCCTAACATGGTTTTAATCGACAGAAAAGCCCTTTTTGACAAAAAATTATGCTGGAAAAGATGTTCTCCAAATTGTAAAACCACCGTATGTGTAGTTGGATATTTCTGTTTATCTGTATCTGCGCCATCCCAAGCATGATTTAAATAAGGGCCTAATAACACCAAATCAAAATCATGGTATTTCTCCATTTTATCCCCTACAATTCGATTACCAGAAGCCCTCATTATCAAATTTATTTCATATTCTGGATGATTGTGCAAAGGATAATCAAAAATTGCATTGGGGTAACTAAAGATAGCATAGGTATCATCTGAGTTTAAAGGCGTTATTTCTCTATAAATTTTCATAGCTACTATTTTTGTATACCACGAAGATAGGTTGTTCAGCATAAAAAATAAAATTCCCCTTCTTTTATACAGGTTTGAAAACTTACTGATTTAGACACCTTGGAAGCTAGAAAAACAATCTAAGATTTCTAGAGACAGGTTATCAAGGATTCCAATAATCTGGTTTAATTAAAGAACTGTTTCTAATCGTTGTACAATCAAAACATTCCGAAGGTAAAGTTCGATTAAATCGTCTTCTACAACTAGAGGCTACAAAAAGAACGCCTATTGACTGAGGGTTCGCAAAAAAACGCTTACTACTGACACCACTTACAGAAAAATACCCGACGACCACTTCAGCTGGATTATCTTCGATAAACAAATTCCCTCTTACCGTTCCAGGAGGTGGGTCAAATAAACTGCCATCAATATTTATGATGTCGCTTACGGCATCCCAATATTTAAATTCTGCTTCATTCATTGCATATTGAAAAATATGGAAGCAATAATTAAAAGCAAACCGTCCATCTAAGGTAGTCGTCAAAAAAGGTTCCTTACTAATTCTATTACCTTCCAATGTCCGTGTGTCAAAAATTTTCAGTTTATTCAAATCTACATTATTCTTAATGTAACAAGTTCTAGGACTGATAGCGTCTGGATAATCTTCCAGGAATTCATATTCGCCGTCTGCTCGCCAACGCAAAAAGGGTTTCTCTTCGGTAGAAAATTCAGTACTCACTTCTATCTCTACCTTACTTGTTACAATTACATTATTACCATTACCACTCACTTTGCCCTCTTCTACTACTCGAGCGTGAACGGAATCTATAGCGGGTGCTTTTAACAAAACAGTAGGCGTGCTTTTAATAATTCGCCCATCGGGCAATTTAATTTCTGTAAAATAAGCTCGCCCCGCTTCTCCTTTCATTTCTTTTTCATAAGTACCAGGAGATTCCATTGATTCTACAAATTCAAAAGTATTTCCAGCATCATCAAGGACTAAAACACTTGCACCCGTAATAGGATCTAATACATTATCATTTCCAACACCAATCACCGCAGAAAAATTTAATTTTATAGCGTAGGCAGCTAGTTCATCTCCAATTAATCCTTCAATCGCAACACTTCTTTGATTCGTGTCGATATTTAATTTTATTTCGTCAATGCAATTACTGAATAAGATTAGAACCAAAAAAAGTAAACCGACTATTGATATTTTTATATTTATATTCATGAATGTTATTTTAAAATTTAAAATTATAAGTAAGTGCGGGGAAAGCCGATCCTAGAACTGCCACTCGATTTGCCGTTACACTTTGAAATGGATTTTGTCTAAAAAATACCGAAAAAGCATTTTTTCTACCGTATACATTATAAATGGAGAAAGTAACGGAGTTTTCTCGATTGGCTTTTTTGCCCCAAGGCCCGATGGTATAAGCCACATCTAAACGATGAAAATCAGGAATTCGGAACTGATTTCTGTCTGAATAGATTGGAATAGTCCGAATATTCCCATTAGAATAGGAACTAATCGGTGCAGTCGTCGGTCTACCTGTACTATAAGTGAAATTAACAGATAAATCGCTTTTCGGCCCTACCTGTAAAAAGTAATTAAAATTTAAAATATGCGGTTTATCGTAGTTAGAGGAGTACCAATCACCTTGATTCACACTTTCTTGTAGGTCGGTAGCTTCTGCCCTTCTCAAGGAACGAGAATAAGTATAATTGACATCAAACCGATTGCGACCAGTTGCCTTATTAAAAGATAATTCCAATCCGTAAGCTTTCCCCGTTCCTATGACTAATTCTGTTTCGATGTGTTCATTCAATAATAATTCAGAAAAATCCTTATAATCTATTAAGCGATCTATATCTCGATAAAAGGCAGTAACTTGGGTAAGAATGGCATTGTCATTATAATTAGCATGATAACCTATAGAAAAATTATCTGCTTTTTGCGGTTGAATGTGGTAATTAGATAATTGCCAGATATCAATCGGGGTCGCCGAAGCAGTATTAGAAATTTGATTCAAAAACTGGTAAGATCGATTATAGCCTAATTTAATTGAACTACTTTCATTCACCAAATAGCGCAGAGAAATTCGAGGTTCAAAACCCGTGTATTGCACAATCTCTTCGTCTTCGCCAAATTGTAAAGATTCTATAATGTTTACTTCTGCTTTTTCTACACCTGGTGTATAAAGGAATACTTCATCTTGTCCTATATTTTTGTAAATGGTATACCGCAATCCAGCTAATACTTCTAATTTATCTCCAAGGTTAAAAGTGTTTTGAAAAAAGAAAGCCGTTTCATAGCCTTTTTCTTCGGCCAAAATATCTGGCTTCACTTGAGATATATCTCCTTCTGGATTGATCTCTCCTGGGGCAACAGTATACCGGTTTTGTTCTAATCCAAATTCTAGTTTATAGTTTTCTGCAATTTGATATAGCCCATTAAGCGAAGCTCTTAAATAGGTAATCTGATTATTAAATCGAGATTGGTCTGTCCCACTAATATCAAATAAGGCGCTTTTGTATTGCCCCGCATTAACTAATAATCTTACATTAAATTTATCTCCTATCAATTGATTGATATATGCCGCTCCAGTATTTGTGGAATAGTCAAATTTTACTTCATCTGAAAATTGAAATTCATCTTGGGTAGTAAATCCACTAAATCCAATTTTAGTACTTTTTGTGATTCGTGCATCAAATTTCCCCGTCAGGTCATAGAAAAAGGCTTTACTTTTTCGTATATCTACATCTTTAACTTGGTTTAAAATCCAATCAAAATAACTAACTCGTCCTCCTATTATAAAAGAGGCTTTATTTTTCACAATCGGGCCTTCTACCGCTAACCTAGAAGATGCAATTCCTAAACCTCCTTTAATCCCAAATCGTTCGTCGTTGCCTTCTCTCAATTCTACATCTAAAACAGAAGATAATCGGCCTCCATATTTTGCGGGTACGCCTCCTTTATAAAGGGTTACTTTGTTCACCAAATCAGGATGAAATAAAGAAAAGAAGCCCAAGGCATGTACGGGGTTCATAATTAAATTTCCATCTTGAAAAATTAAATTTTCATCTGTGTTCCCCCCTCTTACATTAAACCCGGAAGAACCTTCTCCTGTGCTACTCACCCCTGAAATAGACTGCAAACTTCGTAAGACATCCGTTTCGCCCAAAAATTTAGCTTGTCGCTCTATTTTTTCGATGGTTAATTGCTCTACGCCTGCAATGGTCGTCATCACATTCTCATTTTTTCTAGTTTCACTCACCGTTACTTGATCTAAGGTAACCGCCGTTTCTACTATTTTAAATTCATGTTCCCCATTTCCGAATAAATGTATTCTAGCCTTGTAATCTTCATAACCTAGAAAGCTAATATTAATTTCATAAATACCAATTGGAACCGCTAAACTATACTGCCCATCCTCATCGGTGACGGTATTTTCTTGGGTATCGACTAAATAAATTAATGCCCCAGTTATTCCAATATTATTTGCATCCACTACTTTTCCTTTTAAGGTCGCCTTCTTTCCAAGTTCTACATTGGATTCACCAAAAACCAACACTTCTAAAGGTGCTTCTTTTTGGCCAAAAACTAATCCATTTAGCAAGAAGGAAGAAATAAGAAAAAAGATTATTTTTTTATTTGACATGTATTTTAGTAAAAAAAATTTAATGAATATTATTGAGCCGTTTTTTTTCAATTCATGTGCAGAAACAGCTATACATTAGCTTAATGTTCAGAACGACAAAAAGAAGGAAACCGTCCTTTTAAAACCGACCAATATTGCAAAAAAATTATCAAATAAAATAATTACAAGTGTTAACTTCAAAGAAAACTCAGAATTGAATGTTTGAATCATTCTTTTTTGCTATCCTTTTTATTTAATTTTGACAACATCCAATTGGGTATTTATTTTATATGGATTCCTTGCCTGACCGGCAAACAGGCGTTGTCTTCATTCATCCATTGGGCATTTTTCACCAACGGATGAATGAAGACAACGGATATTAAATTACTCCTCATTTCAACAATGGTCGAATATTAAGTTAGCTTTGGAAAATTTCATCACCCGTAGTTTATAAGTAATTTGAAACAAAAAAAGAGCTTCTTTCTCAAATACATCTTGGGTATTGCCTTGATGTTTATCTCCTTTCTTTCCTTTGCACAATCACCTTTAGAGTTGAAGGTGTCCGCTACTTTTCAAGAGCTGACCTTAATAGAAATTTTGGATAAAGTAGCGCAAGACCAACCTTTTTCTTTTTATTATCGCCCCGAAGATTTACCCAATCAAAAAAAATTTTCTATTACGCTACAAGAAACCCCTATTCGGGAAATGCTACAGGAACTCCTCAAAGGTTTACCCCTAAGTTATTTTGATTATCGTTTTTATGGTATTGTCATCGGGCCCAAACCTATTATAGAAGAATTTTATACAGCTGATTTTTATAAAATTTTAGAAAAACAAATGGCCAGTAAGACTAATATTGAACCCGCTGCAACGACTATTCGAGTTGGAGATAGGTGTTAGTACGATTGGAGAAGGAGCAACAGGTTTTAATGTTCGAGGCGGACTACTCAAAAAACAGGATAAATTTTGATTTAATTCTTAAAACGAAAGGTTATAGAAGTGAATCCATCTCCTTAATTTCAGAAATCTTTCTGCTCCAAATAAAAGAAGGATTAAAGAAAATTTCACTCATTCCTTTAATCCTTCTTAATAGATTTAGCCGTTCAATACCGCTAAATTTGTTAACCAATACCCTATTTCACAAAATAATAAGCATTTCTATTGCGCTTTGATAACGACAACACCACCTGCCCCTCTCAATCCATAAAAAGTAGCATCTGACCCTTTTAACACTCTTACTGATTTTATTTTCATACCTCTTAATAAACCAGCAGCATTAGAATAATTTTGCCCAACGTCTGTCCCATTAATAACAAATAGAGGTTGCGTATTACTACCATAAGAATTCACTCCACGTACTTGGACGGTTGCATTTTGTCCTGATCCTACAACCCGAACACCTGCGGTTCGATTTAAATAAGATTCTAGATTGTTTTCTGGATTGACTTGATTATCGTCTAGTGTCATTTCCCCTGTTTCTCTGTCTAAAGTTGATGCGCTTTTATTAGCAGTAGTAGGAGAACAAGCTACATAGAAGCAAGCAACAACAAAAAGAAATAATAATTTTTTCATAATTGGATGATTTATTTCACCTACATTCTTCAAAATAGTTTTTTAAAAGCTACCCTAAAAACACTATTTTAAAAATAAATAAGGCGATTAAGAAATAATTTATATAAAGTTAGTCTTTTATAATCAATAAAAGAAATATCATAAAATTTCAATATCATTCAGCTTTGAAAAAAGAATAGCACACTCAAAAGCAATAAGCATCTCCTATTAAATAATCGGGACAAGTTGAGTTGATGAGTTGATAAGTTTATAAATTAATGAGGAGAACCCGCCTTATTAACTCATCACCTTATCTACTTATGACCTCAAAAAAAGTGTCGATAATATCAATAGAGGTGCTGAGCTATAACTTATCTATCTAAAATAAAGCTAAATTGATTTTTCTTATTGTATTTTTGTCGTTTTATTGGAAAAGAATAGGTATCAGGTGTCAGGTATCGGGTGTCAGGTTATACGAATATAGCCTAACACCTGACACCTGATACCCAATACCGCCAAAAAATAAACTATGATTTCCTACATAAAAGGCGCCATTAGCTTCAAAAATCCAACATTTATTATTGTAGAAACAGGCGGCATAGGCTATAAAGTTAATATTAGCCTGAATACCTATAGTAAAATAGAAAAATTAGAGACCATTAAAATCCTCACCCATTTACAGGTAAAGGAAGATAGTCATACTTTATATGGTTTTGCAGATGGAGCAGAACGCAAACTGTTCCGACACCTCATTTCTGTTTCTGGTATTGGGCCAAGTACCGCTCAAACCATGCTTTCCTCTATGAGCCCAGAAGAAGCTCGCGCCGCTATTATTGGGGAAAATGTGGCCGCCTTCAAAACAGTAAAAGGCATTGGTCCAAAGACTGCCAAACGGTTAATTTTAGATTTAAAAGATAAATTATTAAAAGATGGAGGAGATACGGCATTAGTTGCAGCAGGTGTAGACAATACATTGCGAAATGAGGCGTTATCTGCATTAGTTTCTTTAGGCTTTAACAAAATTCAATCACAAAAGGTATTGAGTAAAATTTTGAAGGAGCAACCACAAGTAAAAACGGTAGAAGAATTAATTCGGTTATCCTTACGGCAGTTTTCTTAGAAGAGCAGTTTAGGAGGTATAGCGGTTCAATCGTATAAAGGTAAAGCATTTGCATAATAAAAAACGAACACAACCCGCAACTCGCAACTCGCAACTCATAAACCCCGTAAAAACGAAGATAATTCTCCAAATATAAACTATTGAAATCAAGCCTTTTATACTTATTAAGGAACTTACACTGTTAAAATTTATCCTTAATAGGCAATTAAATCACCCTTTTACGTTTGATAGACAACGCTTATAAAAAACGTTAGCAACTAAATTGTAAAATCTACACCTATTTACCCTTTCTGGTAAAACTTCAAGTACGCCTACTTGAAAAAATTAAGTTGAAGATTTATAATCTAGGCTAATTAAAATAAGCCGCATAGAACAACTGTAAGTTGAAACTTGCAGTTGAAATAGAACGTTTTTAGACATCTTTACTTAAAACTGATTGAGTAAATGTTATTGAATGGCAAAAGATGGAATAGATTTTGAATTATATAATGTTTAATAATCTATTAATCAACTAGTCAATACCATTTCAAATGCACAAATGACAAAATGCATAAATGATTAAATAAAAGTTATTAGAAATCTAAGAGGCGATAAAATGCCTAAAGGAATGCACTTATTTTTTCATTTTCTCATTTTCTCATCTACTCATTTCACTTCTCAATCCTAGGATTTTCGCAATGTTTACCATGAGCAAAACATCTTTACTTTTTAGTATTTTCTTTGTATCCAGTTTTTATTTATTTGCTACCGGGCCTGACTTTGGTATTGAATATACGCCCTCCTCTATCGAAGAACCAACCATAACAGTTGTTCAAGATACCATTCCACCGATCCAAGATCGTACGGAGGATTTTATCAATAATCCTAATAGTAACCCTTTCGATTTAAAAGATCCAGCAGTTATTGAAAAGAATGTAGAATATGATGTAGAAACTGGGCAGTATATTATTACAGAAAAATTAGGAGATGACTATTTTCGAGCGCCAACCTATATGTCTTTTCAAGAATATATGGATTATCGAGCTAAAGAACAGGAGCAAAAATATTTTAACAACTTAGCGGGCGTTAATACGAGCGATGATAATATTAGTGGTCGAATTGACCCTATTTCTAAACTACAATCCGAGATAGAAAATAATCTGGTGAATCGACTTTTTGGTGGCACCGATGTTTCTATTCAACCACAAGGTAATATTGACATTACTTTTGGTGGTTTTTTCTCTGATAATGGAATTGTTAATTTAGATAGACAAAGAAGAAGACAAGGAGGGTTTGATTTTGATATGGATATTCAAATGAATGTAGAGGGTAAAATTGGAGAAAAATTGAATTTATCTACCAATTATAATACGCAGGCTACCTTCGATTTTGAAAACCAGTTGAATTTAGGCTATGCTAGTGATGCTTTTAGTGAAGATGACATCATCAAAAATATTGAGGCGGGTAATGTAAGTTTACCTTTACCAGGTACATTAATTCAAGGTAGTCAAAATCTATTTGGACTGAGAACGGACTTACAATTCGGTTATTTAAAACTAAGTTTAGTAGCCGCTCAACAAAAATCTCAACGAGATAATATTCAGCTAGAAGGTGGGGCACAGGTGCGAGAATTTGAGGTATTTGCGGACGAATATGATGAAAATAGAAACTTTTTCTTATCTCATTATAATCAACAAACATTTGAAGGGGCATTACAGAATTTACCTCAAATCAACAGTCTTTTTAGAATTTCAAAAATTCAAGTTTGGATCACCAATGATAGAAATGCGGTGGATGCTACAGATAACATTCGAGAGGTAGTAGCAATTGCAGATTTAGGAGAATCAGAAAGGACTCAATCGATTCCTGCTACAAATCCTCCAAATCGAGATTTATTTGGTCGAAGTTTACCTGCTAATAATTCCAATTTCTTAGAAAGAGAGTTATTAGATGATAGAGACGCACACATTATTGATAATGTCGTAAAAGTGGTAGAAGGTTCGCCATTTAATTTACAGCAGATTAGAGATTATGAAAAAGTAAGGGCGAGAATGTTATCCCAATCTGAATTTTCTTATAATGCAGATTTAGGTTTTATCTCTGTCAATGTGAATGTTCGACCCAATCAAGTATTAGGGGTTGCTTATGAATATACTTATAATGGTCGAGTATTTAGAGTCGGAGAATTTGCCAATGACGTTTCAGAAAAGAGTTCAGATGGGGAAGAATGTACCCAAGATCCATCGAATGCCATCTTCGTAAAAATGTTAAAAAGTTCTGCGAATCGAATTGACCTACCGATGTGGGATTTGATGATGAAGAATGTTTATAATATTGGCGCTTATCAAGTAGATGAGCAAGAATTTAGAATGGAGGTCTTATACCAAGATCCAGGTAAGGGAGACAAACGTTTTATTCCTGCGCCAGAATTGTCTAGATTTCCATTATTACGTTTATTAAATTTAGATAACTTAAATATTCTTAGAGATCCTCAACCTGATGGAGTATTTGATTTTGTGCCAGATTTGACGATTAATTCTAGAAATGGTCGAATCATGTTCCCAGTTTTAGAGCCTTTTGGCAGTTCTTTAGAAAATGAAATTAGAGAACGAGTTGATAATGAAGCTAGAGCCAATCAATTAATCCGACAATATACGTTCCCACAATTATATGATTCTACCCTTTTCCGAGTGAAGGAATATCCCGAATTGAATAGATATATTTTAAAAGGAGAATATAAATCAACGGTCAGTTCAGAAATCTCCCTAGGTTCTTTTAATATTCCAGAAGGGTCAGAAAGAATCACGGCAGGTGGACAAAGATTAGTTAGAGGTTCAGATTATACGATTGATTATAATATTGGTCGAGTAAAGATTCTGAATGATGCCATCTTAAATTCAGGTGTTCCCATTAATGTTTCTTTTGAAGATAATTCCTTATTTGGTTTCCAATCGAGAACGATGTTAGGCGTTCGAGCAGATTATGAATTGGGTAAAAATGCCACGATTGGAGGTACTTTCATGCAATTGTTTGAGCGACCATTCACACAAAAAGTAAATTTTGGGGAAGACCCTATTAATAATAAGGTATACGGTTTAGATTTTTCTTTTCAAAAAGAAGCGCCTTGGTTGACCAAAGCATTAGATGCCCTACCCTTCTACAGTACAAAAGCAGAATCTTCTATTGCTGTTAGTGCCGAACTAGCCGCTTTAAGACCTGGTCACGCAAAGGGTGTCAATCAAGCAGATGACGATGGAGCAGTCTACTTAGATGACTTTGAAGGAACAACCAGTTCTATTAATTTAGGTACACAAATTTTAAATTGGAACCTAGCCTCTGTTCCACAAAACGCAGGACAAAATGGAGGCAGAGCTTTCCCTGAATCTCGCTTAATTGATGATATTAGAGGTGGGGTTAATAGAGCTAGATTAAATTGGTATTCACTCGAATTTGGTACAGCCGGTTCAGATGATGACCCTTATACTAGACGGGTGCCGATTACAGAAATATTTGAAAATGAACAATCTTTTAATACGGGTTTAGGTAACAATTCGGAGCGTTTATTAGATATTTTTTATGACCCAACGGAAAGAGGACCGTATAATTTTGAGCCACCTAATGGTACGCAGTTTTCAGCAGGGATGAGTGCCAATGGTAAATTAAGAAATCCAGAAAGTAGATGGGCGGGAATTACGCAAGCTATTCAAAATAATACCGATTTCCAGTCTAGTAATGTAGAATTTATAGAATTTTGGATGTTAAGTCCTTTTATTGAAAATCAAGGAGGCGGTGGAGAAATCGTCTTTAACTTAGGGAATGTATCGGAGGATTTGTTAAGGGATTCCAAACGGTTTTATGAAAATGGGTTGAATACTACTCAGGATGCGGAAAATGCCAGAAGTCAAAGAGATTCTTGTGATAATATCGAAGAACAATTAGTAGCGACCACTAATTGGGGTCGAGTACCAAGATTAGTTAATAGAGTCCGTAGTTTCAATCGAGAAGGAGGGTCAAGAAACGAGCAAGATTTGGGATTTGATGGATTGAGTGATAGTGCAGAAGTGGTACATTATAATCAGTATGTGAGTGCTTTAGAAGATGCAGCAACAGCAGGTAATCTGAATCAGAATGCCTTAGAGGAAATATTAGCCGATGTCTCTAATGATAACTTTACTCACCATCGGGATTATGCCAGTGGTACATCTGTTAGAGAACGTTATTCCAAATTTAATGGTACGCAGGGTAATTCCAGAGATCAAAATGATGATAACACATCAGGAGATATTAATGGGTTCAGCAATGAAAGTAATCGAGGAAATCCAGATGATGAAGATTTAGATAGAAATAATAGTTTGAATGAAACGGAGGCTTATTTTGAATATCGAATCCCAGTGGAAGGAGACGGTTTTGGAGGCATTGAATTAAATGAATTCATCACCGATGTAGAACCAGGTAGAACTTTTGGAGGAGTAGAAGCCAATTGGTATCGGTTCAAAATTCCATTAGCTCAACCTACAGGAACAGTTGGTGGTATTAGTGATTTCCGAGCGATTCGTTTTTTTAGAATGTATATGACGGGATTTGCTGCGCCAAGAACCTTCCGTTTTGCAAGATTAGAATTAATTAGTAATCGTTGGAGAAGATATACCAGAGAATTAGGTACTTTATTTGGTATTCCTACCAATCCACCTTTAACCGCAGATTTTGACATTAATACCGTAAATATTAATGAAAACGGAAAAAGAGAGCCTTTTGCGTATGTGCTGCCTCCTAGAATTGTGAGAGAAAACTCCCTAGGTAACTTCCCTAATGCACTACAAAATGAGCAATCGCTATCCATTAGTGTCTGTGATTTGGCGGATGGAGATGCCCGTGCCTTATTTAAACCGCTCGATGTAGATATGCGGGTGTATGAACGCCTCAAAATGTTTGTCCACGCCGAAGATGAAGAAGGAGAAGCCCTTTATGACCGTGGAGAAGTCCAGCTTTTTATGCGCTTGGGTAGTGATTTTGAAGAAAATTATTACGAGTATGAATTGCCTTTAACGATGTCCAATGCGGCTAATTTGCCAGAGATAACGGGAGGTGGATCAAGACAATTGGATGAGCGTTATGTAGAAGAAGTCTGGTTACCTCAAAATCAAATAGATATAGCTTTAGATTCTTTCATTGCCATCAAACAATTAAGAAATAGTCAAGTAGATGCAAATATTAACGTGCCATTTACCGTAGCAGCTGGTCAAGAAGGGGCAAACATCACCGTTTTAGGTAATCCTAATCTAGGTTTGGTGAAAGGCATCATGATTGGTATTAGAAATAAAAGAGATAATGGCGCGCCTATTTGTACGGAAGTCTGGTTAAACGAATTGCGTTTAAGTGGATTTGATGAAGGTGGCGGTTCGGCTGGTTTGGCTAGAGTCGATATTACCTTAGCCGATTTAGGAAATGCAACCGTAGCGGGTAATTTTAGCACGATTGGTTGGGGGCAATTAGAAGATAAAGTAAATGAACGGGCAAGAGAACGCTATTTGCAATACGATTTATCGACTAATTTAGAATTAGGTAAATTTTTGCCAAAAAAATCGGGCATTAAAATACCTTTTTATGCACAACATTCTGTCACTACTTATACGCCAGAATACGACCCTTATGATTTAGATATTCCGCTAAAAGAAAAATTAGATGCTGCACCTGCTGCTATCAAAGATTCGATTAGAGAGCAAGCGCAAGAATATAATTCAATTAGTACGATTAACTTTAGTAATGTCCGAAAAGAACGAACAGGGGATTCTAAACCAATGCCTTGGGACATTTCCAATTTCAGTGCTTCCTATAATCATACCAAGACAATTAATCGAAATGCGTTAATTCAAAACGACCAAACGGATAATCATCGTGCGGGTATAGATTATAGCTTTTCTTGGCGACCAAAATACATTCAGCCTTTTAAAAAGGTAAAGAATAAAAATCTAAAGTTCATCAAAGAATTAAATTTAAATCCACTTCCTAATTCTTTCACTTTCAATACGTTATTGGATAGACATCAACAAGCAACTACCTATCGTTTTGTAGAAGAAGAATTCAATACTTATTTTATTCGGAAGTTTTTATGGAGTAGAAATTATGATGTCAAATGGGACATTATGAAAGCCTTGAAATTAAACTATCAAGCAGAAAATCAAGGGGTCATAGATGAACTAGATACAGAAGGGAATACACCTTATGGCGAACGGTATGACGGTTCTAATCGAGATTACATTCGAGAAAACATTGGAAATTTTGGTCGTAATAAAAATTATTACCATAGTGTGAATGCCAGTATCAATGTTCCATTAAAGAATTTTCCTTTCCTAGATTTCATTACGCTAAAAGGGCAATATAGTGCTACTTACGATTGGAGTCGTTCGGCTATTAATGCGGATTCTTTAGGAAATGTCATTCAGAATAGTTCTAATCGCCAGGTTAATTTAGACATCAATTTTGATAAATTGTATAATAAGTCTAAATACCTGAAAGAAATTAATGGAAAAGGTGGCAGAAAAAGAAAACCGAAGAAAAAACCCACTAAAAAGAAAGGTAAAAAAGATGATAAAGAAGACAAAGACGGTAAAAAGGAAAAGAAAGAGAAAAAAGAAAGAGAAGTTTCTGCTGCCGAAAAAGCGTTAATTCGTCCTTTATTACTGTTGAAAAAAGCTAGGTTAAATTACTCGGAGTCTTATGGTTCTGTAATTCCTGGTTTCATGCCTCAATCTGAATTATTTGGCCAGCAAGATTTTTCCTCCCCTGGTTGGGATTATGTGTTAGGCGTTTCTCCAAATGATGCTTGGTTTGATAGGGCTTCGGATAAAGCGAATGGTTTTCAAAACCCTTGGATTACGAATAATGTCTTCTTAAATCAACAAGTCATTAAAGATTATCAGCAATCTGTGGATGCTAGAGTCACCTTAGAACCATTCAAAGATTTTAGGATTGAAATTGAGGCTAATAGAAAATACCAAGAAAATCACAGTGAATTCTTTAAAGATTCTACTTCTTTTGTGCAAAGGCTAGAACCAGGTTATCAAAGTGAAATTAACCATATCAACGAGCGAGATATTGGTTCGTTATCTGTCTCTTATTTTGCCTTGAATACGTTATTTGAAAAAGATTTAGATGGGCTGTTTGCTACTTTTGAGGAATACAGAGAAATTATTTCTGCACGACTAGATGATACAGGGCTTCCACACACGACCGATGATAGTGGATTTAGATTCGGTTATGGTCAAACCCATCAAGAGGTCTTGATTCCAGCATTTTTAGCGGCTTATACTGGTCAAAATCCAAATACAACGGAACTCTATAGAGATGCTAGGAAATTCCAAAACATTATTCCTAAACCAAACTGGCGATTAACTTATAATGGTTTAGCAAAAATAAAAGGCTTAAGCGAAATTTTCCAAAATGTAAGTATTACACATGGTTATAAATCAACGTTAACCATCAATTCTTTCAATACCAATTTCCAGTACAATGCAACCAACCCATTGGGGCTAAGCAATATCAATTCACAAACCAATAATTATTATGCTCGGTTTGAAATTCCAGCGATTGTGATTGATGAAGCCTTTAGTCCATTATTAGGTTTGGATATGCGGATGAAAAATGGCATGAATATGCGTTTAGATTTCAAAAAATCTAGGCGACTTTCTTTCTCTTTATTAAATGGAGAATTGGATGAAGAAAATACCACCGAATACATCGTTGGGTTTGGACACCGATTAAAAGACGTAAGTATTCCTTTCTTACAATTTGGTGTCACGAAGAAGAAAAAGAAGAAGAAAAAAGGGGAAGACCAACAAGAACCACCTAGTGGTTTACCAGGTGGCGGTCGTCAAGGGCAGGGGCAATCACAAGCCAATGATTTAAATATCAAATTCGACTTCTCTTTTAGAGATGATGTGACTATCAAACATACGTTGGATGAGTTAAAAGCACCTGTACCAACTAGAGGCTCTACTCAAATCAAAGTATCGCCTTCTCTTGATTATACGGTCAATAGTCAATTAAATCTTCGATTATTTGTAGATTTCAGTAAGGATATTCCAAAAACATTATTAGGCGGCTCTATTGGGCAAACCAACATTCGAGGTGGTTTAACGGTTCGATTCTCTTTGAATTAATGAATAAGGATTGAAGTTCATTTATATACTAATCTTATGAAAAGGCGATTTAACTTTGGTTGGGTCGCCTTTTTTATGCTTACTAATTTGTTCGCCCAACGGATTTGTCGTGGCATCTCTAATATAAAATCCGTTGCCAATCCATCCGTTACCAAAATCATCCATACTGTAAAAATCCGTTCGGAATAAAATCCGTGGCAAAAGCATCCGAGATAAAATGACCAAAAGATGTAAAAAATTATCCCTTCCTTTCCAGAAAAGATATAGTTTTGCTAGTAAAATTATCAATATGCCATCTATATTACTCTTTAAAGCCTTACATGTCTTCGGTTTTGTTTCTTGGTTTTCAGGGCTCTTTTATCTAGTCCGCATTTTTGTCTATCACACAGAAGCGATGAATCGTCCTGAACCGGAAAGAAGTATTCTCATCAAAGAATTCAATGCGATGCAATGGCGAGTGTATAAAATTATTTGTAATCCAGGGATGATGATTACCTGGTTCTGTGGCTTGGCAATGCTTTATTTACATGGGCTAGAATGGTTACAAGTCAATACTTGGATGCATGTTAAACTAGTGCTCCTATTTGCTTTACTCGCTTATCATTTACATGCTAAAAAAGTCATACAAAAATTAGAAAATGGAGAAGGTTATTTTACTTCTTTTCAATTTAGATTATGGAATGAGCTGCCAACTTTGTTTTTATTAAGTATCGCACTACTCGCAGTTTATCGGAATACTTTGAATTTTTTATATGCTTTTGTAGGTATTTTAGTTTTTGCTTTTTTATTGGTGATGGCTGCTCGAGCTTATCGGAATTATCGGGAGAAGCAACTCTGATATTTTACTATGGCTAAGTAATGCCACGGATAAGGGTGTAACAGATGATTAGAAAGGTAGGATTAACAACCAAAAGATGGATTAACAGAGAATGTGTTATTAAGCATTTTCTTGAAGAATAAATATAAAAAAGGGCTGAATCCATAGTAAGATTCAGCCCTTTTTATATTAGCTAATTTGTATCAATAAAATACTGCTATTAATCATTAAAATAAGACGCCTCATTTTGACCACCAGCTTCTAATATATCCAATCTATTTTTGAATTCCGTAGAAGTTGGTAAATCATCTTTTCTAGCAAAGATTTCTTTCAAGGCGATTAAAGTATTTCTATCATTAGGATTTAACGTCTCTGCTTGCTTAAAGAAAGGTAAAGCTTCGTCAAATTGTGTTAAGACTAATTTTCTTAATTCGTCGTACTTTTTCAATCCTGCTTTAGAATAATCATCTGCTAAAGCATTCATTTCTTTAGTCGTTGCCGCTGCACGGTTATAGTATAAAGCACCGATACTGTATAACGCATCGAAGAATTTTGCATCTCTCTCTAAAGCATTGTTATAAGCTTTATAAGCATTATCAAAATTCGTTTTTGCCGCATCTTCCTTTCCTTCTTCTAATGCTTTTTGGTAAAGATTGTCATAGATACTACCTAAAGTAGTGTACAAAGAAATATTGTCTGGTTCTTTATCAATAGCCGCTTGTAACTTCCCAGTTAAAGCGTCTAATTTACCATCCGCTAAGTAGTGGTTAATTTCATTGAATAGTAAAGATACATCATCAGGGAATTTAGTTCTGCCTTCTTCTAAGATAGCTAAACCTGCTTCTCTATCGTTCTCTACTTCTAATTTATACAATGCCTCATAAATAGCTGGCTTATCAAATCCTGCATCTTTTAAAGCAGAAAAGATAGGCTTAGCTTCTACCATTTTTTGAGCGTTCAATGCTGCTAAACCAGTATAATACATTTGGTCATTTACAGCAGCATCATCTGCAAAAATACTCTCTTTTCCATTTTCCTTTAAGTATTCATGTGCATCTAAAGCATATTGAAAAGCCATATAAGCTGTTTCATATTCTTTCTTTTCATAGTAGCCAGCACCTTCGCCTACTAAATGACCTTGTATTTCTCCAATACCTTTTTGGATTAATTTTGGGTCTCTTTTCTCTGCCAAAGGCATTGCTGCAGTATAAGCCTCAAAAGCGATAACAGCTGCATTTTCTACAGCCTTCTCAGCAGTAGGATCCAATGTACTCAATAACTGGTGAGAAGAACAAATACTTGCGTATATATTTCCTTTAGTAATCCAAGCCTTAGCTGTATTTTTAGTATCTTCAGCAGTAGTTGCTGTTTCTATAGCAGCAATTGCTTCTTCTAATTTATCTCCATTTTTGGACGGATCTAAATCATAAGTTCTCTGAGCATTAATCGCTTTCTTTAAAGCTTTTTTGCCATCTTGTGCGGTCAATGTACCAGCGACTAATAATAAAGATAAGAATCCAAGCACTAACTTCTTCATTGTATTAATTTTTAGTTTGAAAGTTTTTTAAATCAAAAAATTGAATTGTTTATAAAATAACCTGTTTTATGTTTACAGGTACAAAACTACAACTTTCGTAGTTTTTTTTATAAAGGTTCGCTATTAAGACGTTAGGAAATCTCTTTTTGGTGTTGCAAAGACGTTAAAGCCTTTGATTAGGATGTTAAATTTCGTTAAAGAAAGTGACAGACGGGTGATTTAAAAAACCAATATGAGGAAAAAATACAAAAATATAAAATTGACGGGGGAATTTTTCTATTCATTTATAAAAAAAGTGAATGGTATTAAACACACCATTCACTTTTTTATATGCTATTTAGCTACGCTTCTGTATCATCGCTTGCTGCTTCTTCAGTATCATCCGTTTCCTTATCTTCTTTATCAGCAGCACCTGCTTCTTCTGGAGTCAGATTTTCTGTATTCTCTGTATTTTCTAAATCTATTTCTACTTCCTCTTCTTCTGATTTAGGGATAACTGCAATATCTGCAATAGCATCTCCATCATCAATTCTAATCACTTTCACCCCTTGCGTTGCTCGACCCATTACTCGCATAGCTGATGCAGAAATCCGAATAGTGATACCTGATTTATTGGTAATCATTAAATCTTCTTCCTCGCTTACTGATTTGATGGTTGCCAAATAACCCGTCTTTGGCGTTACTTGTAAGGTCTTCACCCCTTTTCCACCCCGATTGGTCATTCTGTATTCTTCTAACTTAGAACGCTTGCCATATCCTTTTTCAGAAACCATTAACACAGTTCTACTTTCATCACTCGGATCAACACTAATCATCCCCACTACCGCATCGTTTTCATCATCTAATATAATACCTCTTACGCCACTTGCACTTCTACCCATTGGGCGAACTTTAGTTTCTGGGAAACGAATTGCTCGACCACTTCTAACGCCCATTAATATCTCATTCTCTCCATTCGTTAATCTAGCTTCAAATAAAGTATCCCCTTCTCGGATGGTAATCGCATTAATGCCATTAGCCCTTGGTCTAGAGAATGCCTCTACTGAAGTTTTCTTGATAATTCCTTTTTTAGTACATAAGATGATGTAATTATTGTTAATAAATGCTTCATCCTTTAAATCTTCAATCTTAATATAAGCTTTAACTTTATCATCTTTAGGCAAAGCAACAATATTCTGTAACACCCGACCAGCAGAATTTTTGCTAGCTTCTGGTATTTCATAAACTCTTAACCAATGACAACGTCCCTGTTCAGAGAAGAGCAATAGATAATTATGTGTTTTTGCGGTAAATAAGTGTTCTACAAAATCTGTATTTCTAGTCTTGGTCCCTCTAGACCCTCGACCTCCCCTAGCCTGTCTACGATATTCCGTCACAGGCGTTCGCTTGATATAACCAAGATTAGAAATCGTGATAACCACTTCTTCATTCTTAATTAAATCTTCGATGCTAATTTCACCATCCGCATAACTAATTTCAGAACGACGATCATCTCCAAATTTTTCTCTTACCTCTGCTAATTCTTCTCTTACGATATCTTTTTGCATATCTTCGCTAGCTAAGATAGCCTCTTTATGCGCAATTAATATTTGCAATTCATCGTATTCCTTCTGTACCTTATCAATTTCTAATCCAGTAAGCTTCTGCAAACGCATCTCCAAAATAGCTCTCGCTTGAATTTCGGATAAGCCAAATTTCTCCATCAAGCCATTTCTCGCAGTCTCTACTGTTCTGGAAGCTCTAATCAACTTAATAACAGCATCTAAGTTATCTAGTGCTATCAATAGACCTTCTAAAATATGTGCTCTTTCTTGTGCTTTTTTTAATTCATATTGCGTACGACGAACAACGACTTCAATACGGAACTTTATAAACTCTACTATCTGCTGCTTTAAGTTCAGTATTCTTGGGCGGCCATTAACTAAACATACATTGTTGACACCGTAAGAACTTTGTAGTGGTGTATATTTGAATAATTGGCTTAAGATGACATTCGCCATGGCATCTCGCTTCACATCAATGACAATCCGTAAACCATTTCTATCTGATTCATCTCGAACACCACTAATTCCTGTTACTTTTTCTGTATTGACCAACTCTGCAATCTTAATGATAAGATTCGCTTTATTGACTTGGTAAGGGATTTCATGAACGACAATCTTCTCTCGACCATTATTATCTTGAATTTCTGCTTTCGCTCTCACGACAACTCTTCCTCTACCCGTTTCAAAAGCTTCTTTCACGCCCGTCATTCCGTAAATAATACCACCTGTAGGAAAATCCGGCGCTTTAATGAATTCCATCAAACCATCCAAATCTATTTCAGGATCATTAATTGTTGCCACTATTCCATCAACCACTTCCGTTAAATTATGGGGCATCATATTGGTTGCCATACCTACTGCAATCCCTGAAGCACCATTAATCAATAGATTGGGAACTTTAGTTGGTAAAACCGTTGGCTCCTTTAGCGTATCATCAAAATTTAAAGAAAAATCGACGGTATCTTTACCTAAATCCGCTAAGATTTCATCACTAATTTTACGCAATCTAGCTTCAGTGTACCTCATAGCCGCAGGACTATCTCCATCCATCGAACCGAAGTTTCCTTGACCATCTACTAATGGGTATCGCAAAGACCAATCTTGCGCCATCCGAACCATAGAATCGTAGACAGAGGTATCACCATGTGGGTGATATTTACCCAATACTTCTCCAACAATTCTTGCGGATTTCTTATGTGCTTTATTATAAACCAACCCCAATTCTGACATACCAAACAATACTCGACGGTGTACGGGTTTTAGCCCATCTCGTACATCAGGTAAAGCTCTAGAAACAATAACAGACATCGAATAATCAATGTATGCAGATTTCATGTGGTCATCAATCTTAATGGGAATTATTCTCTGGCTACTATTAGACATTGAAAAACTTTAAAAGTGGAAAGAAAAATAGGATAATTTCTAAGCTAAGAAAATTAAAAATTATTGATTTTTTCAAATCAATTCTTTTTGCTAAGTTTAATCGCTAGGTTCGCCCAAAATTAGTTAATAAAATAAAATATTATCAAAATAATATTTTGATTTATGTTTAAAATGCAGAATTTTATTTATTTTAAATAAACTCTTTTCAGGTTATTATTTTAGGGTTAAAAATAATATTTTAATTATATTTATTTAATAAAAATAAATACGAACAAAATACTGTTTTAAAGATAAAAATACTTTTAATACAGAATATTATTTCGTGTAATTTATGTATTAATCAAAAATTTGAGCGAACCTAGCGTTTAATGCAATGTTAATATAGATTCATTTAAATATTGCTCCCTTAATATCTCCTAGCCTAGCCGCTGCGAAATGCAAAGAAAAAAGAAACTTATTTAACATTGTAGTAGAAATAATTTTATAAACTTAAATATAACCTATCTAATAAAAAGTGTATTCTATATAAATACAAAGTGTAATTTTCATCCGTTTTTAAACGGTCTGCAAATTTACAATATTTATAAGAATTACGAGGTGTTTTTAGGAACAAAAAGTAAGAAAATAATGAGTTATCTTGATAAAAAATGACTAAATAAAATTAATAGGGAAATTGAGAAAATAAGGTAAGCATTCAGGATAATAAATAGCAATGGAGTGGGCTATTAATTAGTATAAATTAGTTTTTATTTTTTGTCAAATTAAAATATAAATAAATTTAAATTTTATAAAAAACTATTAAATTATCAGTTACACATAATTAATTTTATAATTATAAAAAACAAACGCATTATCATAAAAACGAAGCGCATGGATAAAATATTAAGCCCGCCAAAATTCGCAAAAATGAAGCACTTTTAAAAAAGTGCCAAACTTGATGAATGGGGGGATAAAAAGGTCAAAATTAGGCATACCACGTACTTTTATGCGCTATTTCTTTGGATAAAAGCAAATTTTGTAATATAATTGCCTTTAGAAATATTAACGATAAAAACCATTTTTTAAGATATAGTGTTTCATAGTGTGAGGTGTAACCACTTAAGTGGTTGCTCCTTTTTTATGTAATTAGCTATTCGTTTCGCTTCAATAAAAGCGTCGCCAACGCTCTAAATTCTTCCTTTTTGCTGTCTACAACAGCAATTTTCCCTAAATGATACATTGCTTTATCTTGGTATTCATTTTTAATCTGATCGGCTAAATTTTGAATGTTATTTTTTTGAAAAATAGTTCTGACCTCTTTTATTTTTTTCTCCTCATCACTAGGGTAACTACTCATTAATATTTCTAATTGTTTTTTGTCAATTTCGTTTGCTACTTCTAGTGTTTTTAAAACCAAGAAGGTCTTTTTGTTTTGTAAAATATCACCACCAACTCTTTTACCAAATTTTGCAGGATCACCAAAGGTATCTAAAATATCGTCTTGCAGTTGAAATGCAATCCCTACATTTCTACCAAATTCCCCTAAGTGAACTATATCTTCCTCAGAAGCTTTCGCCAAGATAGCGCCCATTTTTAAGGCGCCAACCAACAATAAAGCCGTCTTGTGTTCAATCATCATTAAATAGGCAGGAATTGTGACTTCATTACTTGTCTCAAAATCCATATCATATTGCTGTCCTATACAAACTGCTTCTGCTACCTCCGTAAAAGTTTTAACTATTTCTGGTATTATTGTCTTGTCCTCCACCTTCAATAAATAATGGTAAGCATAAATGAGCATAACATCTCCTGAAAGGATGCCTGTGTTCGTGTCGTACTTATAATGAACTGTTGGTTTCCCTCTTCTCAGTGGGGCTTCATCCATTATATCATCATGCACTAAAGAAAAATTATGGAAAATTTCAACAGCTTGTGCTATTGGAAGTGCCGCTTTTATGTTTGTTTCATAAAGGTTATAAGCCATTAAAACTAGTATCGGCCGCAATCGCTTTCCTCCCAATTGCATAATGTAATCTACTGGTTCAAAGAGTTTTATAGGAGCTTGGGTAAAAGGGTTTTGTTGTAAATAATCTAAGAATACTTCTTTTAATTGAGCAACGGAATACATAAAATAAATTTATAGTTTAATGCCAAAATTCCTGTCACAAATTTCTTTTTTGACCATTTGGGCATCATATTTGAATATTATTGAAGAATAAGCGCTTTTTGTGAGCATTTTCCATAAAGGCTTTTACAAAAGGGGCTATCTATAAAGATACAAATCTAGCAAATGTTTAATAAGTGTAGCTGAAAGTTCTTTTTAATTAAAAAAAGATGTCCATCTACTAAAAATAATATGAACTCCCCCATTCTCCGATTTAAATTAAACACTCGAAAAGTTTTAGTCATTAGAATTCCTATTTCTTACACAAATTTAGTGATTCTAGCAACTTAAGTTTTCTTCCTAGTAGGGCAAAGTAAATGTTCGCTTTTCTTTTAAAATGTCAACAATCTCCTTTACAGTCAATTATTTACCATTTTAAAAGAAAACGAAATTAGAGCATTTATTTTTTATTGTCCCCCTACTAAAGAAGAAGCATTAAGGTAAATTTTATAACCAAATCTTACACTTAGAGAAACGGAAGTTTATGAATGGTAAAAAGAAGATACCAATACTCCACCTTGAAGATAATAAGGCGGATGTTACTTTGATGAAAAAACTGTTAGACGATTCCTCCATTAGATACGATTACACAAGTGTATCCAGTTTAAGACAAGGCATAGAGTTGGCGCACCAACAACAAGTATCGGTTGTGCTCATTGATTTAAATTTATTGGATAGTACTGGTTTCAAAACACTCACGACTTTTCTAGACAAAGGGCCATTTGTCCCTGTTATTGTAGTAACTGCCACCAATAATGAAATTATTGGCAATCAATCCGTAAAAGCAGGCGCACAAGATTTTTTAGTAAAAGGTCAGTTTGATGGAAAATTATTAGGTCGTTCTATCAGGTATTCTTTGCAACGACATAGTACGCAACAAAAGTTAGAAATAACCGCTCGTAATTTATCCGTTAGCGAAAAAAGATACATTCAAGCTCAATCCCTAGCACATTTTGGTAATTTTGAGATGGATATTGTCAATAATGAAATGCATTGGACAGAGGAGATTTTTAAAATATTAGGTTTACACCTCAATAGCATTAAACCTGCCCTTACAGACTACCTAAATTTTGTTCACTTAGAAGATAAACAAGTAGTTGAAGATTTCTTTGATGAAATAGCCAAAAGCGGTCAACAAGGCAGTATAGAACATCGAATTGTTCAAGATGACCATACGATTAAATATGTTGCATTGAATGCCAAGCTGTTTTATGATGAAATTGCAGAGAGAGTCCTCTTGGTTGGTGGTATTCAAGATATTACAGAACGTAAAGTATCAGAGCGACTCATCATAGAAAAAAACATCAACACCAAAGCTTCTAAAGTAAAAGAAGAGGCATTGATGAACATGAGCTTTCACATTAGAACCCCCTTAGCATCTGTTGTCAACTTTGTCTATTTATTAGAAAAATCTCGGTTAAATAATCAACAAAAGGAATTTTTAGGCGGCTTAAAAACGTCTGTAGATGACCTTTCTATCATGGTAAATAATTTATTAAATTTTTCCATGTTAGTGACAGACCAAGTTAAAGTAGTAGAAGAAGAATTTAAAATCAAAGATTTCCTACAGAGCATTAAGAAAATTGTCCAAATTAAGACGGATAATGCCAAATTAAAACTCGACTTTAATATAGCTAAAGGATTACCTGCTACTATTTTTAGTGACTCCATCAAAATCACTCAAATTCTATACAATTTGATGGATACGGCTATCAAAAACACTAAGGAAAAAGAAAGTTTGACGATTGCTGCTTTTGTGAGTAAAGACAATCATACAGGCTCTTCTTTTATTTTTAACATCATAGATAACGCCACTTTATTATCGGAAGAAAAACTAACTAAATTTGAAGAATCTGAGAAATTATTAGAAGTTTACTCAGAAGAATTTGATGACGAAAATCAGCAAGAGTTTTTAAGTATAGCGATGGTTTCTAAATTAACAAAAGTGTTAAAAGGAACTTTTACCATCAATAGTGAAGTGGAACAAGGAACTAGTTATCGAGTAGAAATTCCTGTAAAAGTTGGTCTATCTACCAAAATCAGCCACGGAGATGCACCAGATGTGCCCATCAAAATATTACTAGTCGAAGACCATTTCTTAAATCAAATTGCTACTAAAAAAGTTTTGACTACTTGGTCAGACTTTGTCAAAGTAGATATTGCTGAAAACGGCTTGATTGGTGCACAAAAGCAAAAAGAGAAAGGGTATGACATCATTCTAATGGACATTCAAATGCCTGTGATGAATGGTATTGATTCTGCTAAAAAGATAAGAAAGTTTAGTGAAGTGCCTATTATCGCCTTAACGGCAAATGCGTCCAAACAAGAAGCAGACCGCTGTATTTCGGTAGGTATCAACGATTATTTAGGAAAACCTTTTAAGCCAACCGATTTATATGCTAAAATTATGAGTATGTTGGTAGGCGTAGAAGCGTAAATCAATTTTTAATTCAGAATTTTCAATTTTCAATTTTCAAAAAGTATAGTTTGAAAATTGAAAATTGAAAATTTTACATTGAAAATTTAAAAACTTCTCACATCGCCAGAACCTGCAATACTAGACTTCACTTTATCAGGGTCTCCTTTATATTTGACGTCGCCAGAACCTGCGATACTCACCTGTAAGCTACCAGAAACATTAATTTCACAATCTCCAGAACCTGCAATACTCACTTCACAATCATCTACTTTAAAGCCAGCCAAATCAACATCCCCAGAACCTGCGATGCTTACTTCTAAATCTTCGCCAGAACCATTTAAAGTAACTTCGCCAGAACCCGCAATACTCACTTCTAAATCATCTATATTTTTAAAGTCTGTTTCACCAGTAATACTCCCTGAACCAGCAACGGATAATTCATCAATCATTGGCAAAGTGATATAAACATCAATTCCATCATGTCGTTTTAAGTTAGTGCCTTTCTCCAATCTCACCTTCCATTTACCATTTCTAACATCACGGTCAATTAAATCAATAATGTTCTGCTGTGCTTTGATTTCTACTTTTTGTTTATTGCCTTGACGCAAATGGACTTCTGCCCCAATAGATACGCCAATCCCTGTAAAATCATCAATATCTAAAGTCTTCGTTACTTTTTTGCCTTCTCCTGACACACCGTTTCCCCATTTATTCCATTGGGCATCGGCAGTAAAAGAAACCATTAAGCTCAAACAGCACACGCTAAAAAATAAGCTATATTTTTTCATATTTGTTGATTTTTATTTTTGAATACTTGATTGTCTGTTTTAAAGACAGGATAATTAGCTAAGGGTTGCAGGTGCAATGTTACCTTGTTGCGGTGTTACCTTGTTATTCGTCAACATGGTAACACCGCAACATCGCAACATGGTATTATTCCTTCACATCCTTCAACATTTCTTCTATAGCTCGTTCTAATTGCTGGTCTATTCCTTTATCGACTGCACCAGGCATATTTTTCACTTTTATAGTCGGCTCGGTTTGGCTATTTTCCATCCAATTTCCATTGATGTCTTTCGCACTTACTGGAACGACGCCCCAAACAGAACCATCAGGCAATCTTTCCCAACCTGCAAAACTACAAGTTCCAGGTACAGGCATCCCGACTGTTTTTCCAATTTTCAAATCCGTATAACCACAAGCAAAACAATGCCCATCAGAATACATACTTTCATTCAAAATGGCTAAAGTAGGTTTAGTCCAACGAGAAGTTGGTTCTCCACCGACTACTTTGGCTTCTGTTTCATAGGTAATAAACGGTACGCCTGTGAAAAACATTGCTAAATCTGCCACTAAATCACCACCACCATTAAATCGCGTATCAATCACCATTCCTTTTTTATCAAAATATTTCCCCATCATGTCTTGGTAAATACTTCGATAAGGACCATCTCCCATACCAGGAATATGTACATAACCCAATTGTCCATTACTTTTTTCCTCGACCTCTTTCTCATTCATTTTCACCCATCGTTTATACAATAGCCGATTTTCGTCTCTTAAAGAAATAGGTTTCACTCGAACCATTTCTCGTTTTTTGGTAGCAGGGTCAACGATTTCTAATAAGGTAAAATCTCCTGCCTTTCTATTTAAGTATTTAGCAACATCTTGATTTTGGCTAATTGTTTCGCCATCAATTTTTTCAATAATCATTCCTGCTTTTGCCTTAACTTTCGCTTTATCTAAAGGTCCACCTTTAATAATTTCATCAATTAGAATACCATCTCCAGTATGCTTGTAATTCATAAAAATACCTAGTGAAGCGGTCGCATCGGCATTGGATACTTTGTTACCGCCATATCTTGCCCCCGCATGAGACACGTTTAATTCGCCCAACATCTCTGACAACATCTCCGTTACTTCAAAGGAATTGCCTAAATGAGGAATGTATTTTTCATATTCCGTCTTCATCTGATTCCAATCAATGCCATGAAAATTAGAGTGATAAAAAATGGCATTCGTTCTAATCCAAACATGGTCGAACATTGCTTGTCTTTCTGCCGCTGCATCAAATTCCATTTCTCCTTTAATCTTTACCGCTTCTTTCTTCGCTTTTTCAGGGTCAATCTTAGAAATTTTACCACTACTTAGTAAAAAGAGGTTCTCTCGTTCTTTATCCCATTCTAATCTACCAAAACTAGCGCCTAATTTCAGCACCATCTTCGTTTCTTTGGTACGTAAATTAGTACTCCATAAATTCATCCCTTTTTCAAATTGAGACAAATAGTATAATTTTTCTCCATCTTTTGATAAGACGGCATCTCCCAATCGAGAAGAATGAATCGTTAATCGACTCGTGCGGTCTTTCATATTTTCCCAATCAAAAGTCAAATCTTTTACTTTATCCTTGTCTTCTTTTTCGTCCTTCTCTTCCTTTTTATCAGTATCCTTTGATTTCTTTTTTCCTTTTTTCTTGCCATTCTTTTCAGCAGCTTCTTCAGCTTTCTTTTTTTTCTCCTTTGCTTCTTTTTCCGCCTTCTCTTTTGCTTCTTTCTCCACTTCCTCTATCGCTTTCTGCAATTTATAATCCTCATCATCCAAACTATATTTATCCCAAGCCTCTTGAGTAAAGAACATGCTATAAACATCTGTTTCCGAACGACCACTCGTTGCATAAGATTTCAAACCATTTTTATTACTAAACCAAATCATCTGCTTCCCTTCATTCACCCATTTCGGACTAGAATCATAATAACCACTTTGATTGAGGTTCACTCTTTTTGATCCATCCGCAGCCATTAATAAAACTTCTGTATTATTCAGAGATAAACCCCAATCAACTAACAACCATTTACTATCTGGACTCCAAGTAAAATACTTGTCTCCGTCTCGCATGTGGTAAAGGTCTTTTGGTGTCAATAAGGTTACTTCCTTTTTAGTAGCTATATCTAGTATTTTCAAAGTCCGTCTTCCTTCAATAAAAGCTAATTTCTTTCCATCAGGAGAATATTTTGCTAAGTAATTATCTGTTTTATTTTCGATAACAGGCGATTCTTTAGTCAAAGTAGCCGCATAGAAAAAAGGCTCTTCCTTTCTCGTTTTTTCTGTTTTATAAATACTCCATTTTCCATTTCGCTCACTACTATATACAATAGATTTTCCTTCTGGTCCCCAAGTCACAAAACGTTCTTGTTCAGGCGTATTGGTCAATCTTTTAGTAAAAGATTCTCCAACGGACGTTACAAAAACTTCTCCCCTAGCAATAAAAGCAATTTCTTTTCCACTTGGCGAAACAGCCATTTCTTGAATTCCACCATTGATAGAAATAAATTTATCGTTATTATTTTTGTCTTGTGTTCTAATAGTAATCGCCACTTTCTTTGGTTGTTCTCCTTCTTTCATGGTGTATAACTCACCATCAAAACCAAAACTTAAAGTCCCATTCCCCATGCTCAAAAATCGAACTGGATGGAGTTTAAAATTAGTCAATTGCTCCTTTTGTGTTGGATTATCAATTGCCATTTTATGTACATTAAAAGTCCCACTCGCTTCACTCAAATAATAGATACTTTTTTCATCGGCACTTAGAATTGGTTGTCTGTCTTCTCCTTCATAAGTCGTTATCATTTTATGCGTATCCGTTGCGACATCATAACTCCAAATATCTCTTGTAATAGAAGACGTATGGTGCTTTCTCCATTCATTCTCTCCTCCTTTTTTATCGTGGTAATACATTTTTTGTCCATCCTTGCTAATTTGTACATATTCAGCAGGAAAGGTAAAAACTTGGTTCACTCTTCCGCCTTTTACAGGAACCCTATATAATTCTGATTGCGAACGATGTGGATATTGTCGATGCTTGACTTCATCTTGGCGCAAAGCCCCAAAAAGAACATTGGTATCATCCGCAGAAAAAGTAAAAGGTTGTTCATTATTAGAATGGAAAGTTAATCTATTCGCTGGACCGCCCATTGCATCCATGACATATACATCAAAATTGCCGTAACGGTCAGAAGCAAAAGCTATCTTGCTGCCATCTTTACTCCAAATTGCCATATAATCGTGCGCATCGTGATAGGTCAATTGCGTGGCATTTCCACCAGCAGTAGGCACTTTATATAAGTCACCTTTATAAGTAAAAACGATTTGCGTACCATCTGGTGAAATCGTAGCAGAACGCACCCAATTTGGGTTGATTTGTGCCATTAGGCATAACGGAAAAGCTAGTAAGGTAAATAACAGTCTTAATTTCATTTTTTTTAATTATGTGGTTAGGTTTTGTAAATTTTAATATTATTCAAAAATTGGATTGGGTAGTCACTCCAAATCATAAATCATACATCTTGCATCATAAATCTGTCACGTAAAAACTGGATAGATTTATGATGTATGATGTATGATTTTTTGTCACACCTTCACCACTACTTTCCCAATCGTCTGCCCCGTCTGAAATAATTTAATCGCTTCTTTTAAATTAGGAAATTCAAAAACATGCCCCACATGCGGTTTACCAATATCCAAATCTTTTAATTCTGCAATTAAACTTTGCATTAAAGCTGTTCTTTCGTATAAATAAATGAGGTTGAAACCCAAAATTCCTTTATTAATTTCACTCATAGATTGTGGGTCAATCATTGGTCGAGTCAAGTGTTCCCACAGCACTTTAAAGTAATTAGGGCGACTTCCAGGTGAAGCATATCTAGCAGCGCCATAAAAGATAACTCTACCTTCTGGCGCCATTATATCGTAAGCATTTTTAAAAAAAGAACCACCAATACATTCCATTACAATATTCAATTCTCTACCATCTAATGCTTTTGTTAAGTCTTTTTTAAAAGTCGATTTATTCCGAACGATGACTTCATCGTAGCCTTCTTTTTTGACAAAATCTATTTTTTTAGCACTACCGACTGTTCCAATGGTATAAGCTCCGTATTTCTTGGCAATTCGATTGGCTAAAATACCGACGCCTCCTCCAGCACTATGCACTAAAATGGTGTAATTCTCTCGAATTGCTCCTAAGTTTTTCAAACCATAAAAAGCAGTTAATCCTTGTACCAAATAAGCTGCGCCTTCTTCAAAAGTCCAACCATCAGGCAAAGGCATAATATGTCCTTCGTCCATATTCAAATGGGAAGTATATCCGCCAAATCGGGTCACACCCATGATTTTATCGCCTACCTTATACGTCTTAGTAGCAGGTCCAACTTTAATCACTTCGCCCGAATATTCTAAACCAGGGATAAAAGTACCTTTTGGTGTCGCACTATATAAGCCGAACATGGCAAAAATATCGGCAAAATTTAAACCGATAGCTTTTACTGCTATGGTTACTTCATCACCAATTGGGTCAGGCAGTTCGGAAGTGACTAGTTTGAGATTGGCGATACTGCCTGCTTTGAGTTGGTAGGATTGTCTTTGCATGTAAAAGTTAAGTTTAGAAACCTACGGATTTTCAAAAATTCATTCCGTTTCTTTTAAAAATAATGTAAATTAGCATCAAATATACTGAATCTTTTATACTACACAATCAAAATAATTATGGCTTACTTCACCCAAGACTATCTTACTTTTCTTACTGAACTAGAAAGTAATAATAACCGAGACTGGTTTAACGATAATAAAAAGCGTTTTAAAGAAAATGTGGAAGCTCCTTTCAAGGCTTTTTTACAAGATCTAATTGATACCGCAAGTGCAGTAGATACAAGAATTTCTATTACGCCAAAAGAAGCGATGTTTCGTATTTATAAAGACACTCGTTTCTCCAAAGATAAAACCCCTTATAAAACACACATGTCCGCTATCGTAGGCGAGGGCGGCAGAAAAGGCATGAAACCTAATGGTATTTACATCCATTCTGGTTTTGATAGTTTTGGCATTTTTGCAGGTGCTTATCGACCGCAGCCAAAAGAAGTGAAATTGATTCGAGAGGCAATTGCATCCGATTTGGATGGTTTTCAAGCCATTTTAGACAATAAAGATTTCAAAGAAAAATTTGGAGAGGTCAAAGGCGAAGCACATAAACGCATTCCAAAAGAATTTGCAGCTGAGTATGAACAACAGCCATTACTCATCAAAAAATCGTTTTATGTCAATCACACTTTCCCTGCTGATACTATTCTAAAAGACAATATTGTAGATATTTGCATGGAGCATTTTATCGTTGTACAGGATTTTGGGGAGTTTTTGTATGAAGCTTATTAATAAAGCATTACTATAAAAGGGAGAATTATCTGTGCCCCTTTATCAATCCGTGGTACAAAATCACTACCACTAATTAATAAAGTACCACAGATATTAGACTTGTAAGATTAATTTCTTCTTCACTTTCAAAAGACTACATGAAAAAAATAGGCATCATCGGCGGCGTCACTTGGGTCTCTACCCAAGAATATTATAAACAAATCAATCAAGCTGTCAATCAAAAATTGGGTGGTTTTCATTCTGCTAATATGTTAATTAATTCCGTTGACATGGGAGAGATCTATCCTTTTTTACCAATTGGGGATTGGGATGGATTAGCGGATTATATCACCACAAAAGTAGTAGAACTTAAAAAAGCAGGAGGGGAGTTTTTTGCCATTGGCTCTAATACTATTTCTAAGGTCGGACATCAAGTTTCCAAAAATACAGGTTTACCTTATATCGATATTTATGAAGCTACTGCGGAAGCCATTGCCAAAAAACAGCTGCAAAAAGTAGCTTTATTAGGAGTTGCCTTTACTATGAAGGATGATGTTTATGCCAAGGCTTTAGCAAAATTCGGCATAGAAACAGTTATTCCGACCGATGCAGAAATGGATAAAACGCATGAAATTATCATGACTGAATTAACCAAAGCTATTTTTACGTCAAAAAGTAAAGCAACTTACCTTGAAGTCATAAACAGAATGCAAAAAGAAGCAGCAGTTGAAGGAGCTATTCTAGGTTGTACTGAGATTCCTTTATTAATAAATCAAACAGATACAGATTTACCAGTATTCGATACAACTGCCATCCATGTAAAAGCTATTTTGGAGTATGCTTTTAGCTAAAATTCCAAACAATATTTGCAAACCTTTCCTAACAAAACAACGTTTCAAAATATAATTCTATAATTAATGGAAATTTAACAGCATCTAAATACAAGTTGCTGTAATTTTGCCCTAATTAATCACCCTTGGACACCGTTCATTTCCGATAAAATCGGAACAAACTATGAATCGTGTGCTGTAAACCGTTCAAAAAATGGGACAAGAAGCTTATGATAAGTTGTGGAAGTTAATTGGCTTACGTTATAAATCGCATCCTTGGCATGGTATCGAAATAGGTAAAAGAACACCGAGAGTAGTCACCTCCTTCATTGAAGTGATTCCTTCTGATACAGTAAAATATGAAGTTGATAAAAAGACAGGTTATTTAAAAATTGACCGTCCACAAAAATTTTCTAATATCGTTCCTGCCCTTTATGGCTTTATTCCTCAGACGTATTGTAAAGAGGAAGTTGCTGCCTACTGTATGGAAAAAACAGGCAAAACAGATATTGTCGGTGATGATGATCCACTAGATATTTGTGTATTAACAGAAAGAGAAGTAACGCATGGAAATATCATCGTGAAAGCTAAACCAATTGGCGGTTTTAGAATGCTAGATGGTGGCGAAGCAGATGATAAAATTATTGCTGTTTTAGAGAACGATGAAGTGTACGGTAAATGGAATGACGTTTCAGAATTACCCCCTTCAATCATCAATCGTTTGCAACATTATTTTTTGACTTACAAGCAATTGCCTGGAGACAAACCGAAGTGTGAAATCACGCATACTTATGGTCGAGCGGAAGCACAAGAAGTTATCCGAAGAAGTCAGGTAGATTATAATAAAGCTTACGGAAATTTAGAAGAAGTCATGTCAATGACTTTGATGGAAGCTTTTAATTTTGGCCAGCGTCAGCAGGATATTTTGAAGGATTTGTAAATATAATTGTACCGTAGCTTGGGCATTCTTGCCCGAGTGTATTACACACATGATGTGCTCGGGCAAGAATGCCCAAGCTACGGTTATAGGCTAAAAACCTCCACTTGACTAGTCAATCGCTGCACCAACAAATTAGTCGTCCGCTTAGTCAACTCTCTTTCATCTGCAATAAAACGTGCCCATTCTTCTAGGGTAAAATGTCCTGTAATCACGCCAACCAACAAGTTTTTGAATTTCAAATCTTTCCGAATACTATTCTCGATATATTCCACTCTTTTGGGTTGACCCAATTTATGAAAAACCCCTTTTCTTTTAATAATATAATTCTTAAAAATAGCATCTAATAAATCATTTTGCAATTTTAGAATCGGTCGCAAAGTCCTATTTTGGAATAATTCGGCAGGGTTGACTGCGTTTTTGTCGATGATGGTAGGGATAGGTGGACGAAGCGTTATTAGTTGAGTATCTCTCATTTTAGGAATTTTTAGTTATGTGTTGCGGGTTACGGGTTGCGAGTTGCAGGTTGCGGGTTAAAAACTGCACAGGTTTATTATTTGAATACTACTTAAAATTGGTTATTTTACTCCAATATTAAGCAAAATCACTACAATCAACTCGCAACTCGTAACCCGCAACTCGCACCCCGTTTTCAACAAACATCAGGCTTTTTAGTTGCCAATTCCGTAAAGGTATCTGATTTATCTTCGTCTTCTCTGTCGATACAAGGGAAATCTTTTTCGATTAGAATGTGCAAATTCTCACCATTCTCTAATGGGTAATTAACTTCTATGCCCACTTGATTAGAATTAATCCATTGCTGGGCTTGGACTAATGGAATATGCACCGCTAATAAATTATCGACCAATTCCGCATTCACCTCATCCCTCATTGCGTCAACGCCTAAAGCAAAAGCAAACATTGTTGTTCCTCCCAAAGAAACCGTTTCTGTAAGAATGCCTTCGCTGTCTAATTTTTGCAATTCCGATTTTTTAATTCTAATTCGGATGCTGTTGTGGACACATCTTAGTTTCATGTTATTTCAGTTGCGGGTTGCGAGTTACGGGTTGCGGGTTGGATAAAGTAACTTGGTTTAATACTTGAATTAAAAACTAAAGCTTTAGATTCTTATTCAAATAGTCAAAACAAACACTATACAACTCGCAACACGTAACTCGCAACTCGATCATTTTTTAAAATTTTCCAACATTTCCATCATTTGCTGATGCAATTTTTGCATGCCTTGCAGCGGTCGTACCATCACTTTAAATTCTGTAATTTGGTTATTATCATTATAGGTGACAATATCGACTCCATTAATTGTAACACCATCAATTACCGTCGTGAATTCTAGCATAATTTGCTGGTTGCTCGTAATTTCTTTGGTGTAAACAAAGTCTCCTGCACCCAATACTTTTTCGGCAGCCATGAGATAAATCTTTGTGATTTTTTTCCCTCGCTGTGGCGTATGTACTACTGGCGAATGAAAAACAACCTCTTCAGCAAGTAGTTCATCTAATATGGTAAAATCATGCTTATCCATGTATTCATACCAACGATTTAAAACGTACGGTTTTTCGCTTATCATCACTTTTTAATTTTACATTTTCAACTAATCAAAGGTCACCTAATTGTGGTCGCATCACAATTTCTTCTATGGTCGAACTAGCACTCATATTATACGCACTCCAAATCGTATTGGCTACATCTTCGGGTGGCATAATTCGTCCTGCTGGCAATTCTACGCCTGCCCAAGCATTCGTCAAAGTAGCACCAGGAATAACGGAAGTTACTTTGATATGTTTATCCATTAATTCATGTCGCAAGACTTTAGAAAATCCCAATAGCGCAAATTTAGAAATCACGTAGCTACTACAATTAGGATAGGCTTTCTGGCTTGCTACACTACAGATATTAAAGATATGTCCTTTTTTCTGATTTATTAAAGTAGGTAATAATTTTCTCGTCAAATAATAAGACCCATATACATTGGTTGCCATCATGTTTTCCAAAAAACCATCTGGTTCTTCTAATAAACTACCTTGCAAAAAAGTAGCCGCATTATTCACCAAAACATCTACGCCTCCCCATTTATCCAATATTTTTTTAGCAAAGTTTTCTACTTGCTTTTTAGATTGCATGTCCACTTTTTCTGCTAGTATTTCATTTAAAGAATTAATGGTTAATAATTCTTTTTTAGTCGCTTTTAAATCCGCAGTCGTCCGAGCACAAATCGCTATATCAAAATCTTCGTTGGCAAATTTTTCAGCAATCGCTTTGCCAATTCCTTTGGTACCTCCCGTAATTACTATAAGCATAGAATAATGGTTAAACTAAAAAGTACAAAGAACGTTCTTTTCTAGATAAAAGGAGACTCAAATGATTATTCTTATATTTGCGCTTTTGTAAATTTTCAGCGCAGTATACGCTCAAATTCGTATGCGCTAGGCTCTATTTAATTCATATAACCAATTCAATTTTCATGAAGTATACAACACTCGGAGATACCGATTTAAAAGTTAGTAAAATATGTCTTGGCACCATGACTTGGGGTGAACAAAACACCGAAGCAGAAGGCCATGAGCAAATGGACTATGCGCTTGACCAAGGCGTTAATTTTTGGGATACGGCAGAAATGTATTCTATTCCAGGGCGAGCAGAAACTTATGGCGCTACGGAAAAAATTATCGGAACTTGGTTTAAGAAAACAGGTAAAAGAGACCAAGTTATTTTAGCCACTAAAATTGTAGGTCCTTCTCCAGGTATTACTTGGGTAAGAGATGGAAAAATAGATTTTAGTAAGGCGTCTATTTTTGCTGCAGTGGAAACTAGTTTGCAACGATTACAAACAGATTATATTGATTTATACCAACTGCATTGGCCAGAACGTCGAACCAATTATTTTGGTAAAAAAGAGTTTAAATATTCTGCAAGCGACCCTTGGCAAGACAATATGCAGGAAGTTTTAGAAACCATGCAGGAATTGGTTAAGCAAGGAAAAATTCGCCATTTTGGGATTTCTAATGAAACGCCTTGGGGTTTTTCTCGCTATTTAAATTTAGCAGATAAGCATAATTTACCAAAAGTACAGACCGTACAAAATCCATACAGTTTATTGAATAGAACGTATGAAATTGGAATGTCAGAAATTTCTATTCGAGAAAAAGCAGGTTTAATTGCTTATTCTCCAATGGGTTTTGGGATGTTGTCTGGTAAGTTCCACAAGGGTACAGATAAACCAACGGATAGAATTAATAAATGGAAAGTTTATAATCGATATAGTAGTGAGTTATCTAAAAAAGCAACAGGAAAGTATTTAGAAATTGCGGAGGCACATGGTATGACTTTAGCAGAAATGTCTTTGGCTTTTGTTAGCACTCGTCCTTTTGTAACGGCTAATATTATTGGCGCTACTTCTATGGTTCAATTGAAGGAAAATATCGGTAGTATTAAATTTGATATTTCTAAAGAATTAATGAAAGAAATTAATGCGGTACATCAGGAAATTTCTAATCCTGCGCCGTAATTTTACTGGATAACTTCCCGTTATCCAGTAAATTGATAAGCAAAAAATTACTGGATAACGGGAAGTTATCCAGTAATTATGCTTCTATTTAAACGCATTCTGCACCATAATAATCTCCCCCATAATACTCAAAGCAATTTCTTTTGGCGTTTTTGCCTTAATAGAAATACCGACTGGCGAATGAATTTTGGCAATCTCTTCGGCAGAAAATCCTGCCGCTTCCAATCTAGCTACTCTTTTTGCTTGCGTTTTTCTACTCCCTAAAGCACCAATATAGCCCACTTCAGATTTTAATAAAATATGCAAAGCATTATCATCAATTTTAGGGTCATGTGATAAAACGACCGCATACGTATAGGCATCTAAAATATAATCTGGTAATACCTCTGCTGGATATTTTTCGTAAATACTATCTGGCGCTGTTGCAAATTGGGTTTTATTGGTAAAAATGCCTCTTGGGTCAATGACGACCGTTTCAAAACCATACATTTTACCTAGTGTTACTAAGTCAACGGTGATATGTGCGGCACCAATAATTAGTAATTGACTTCGACGAGGAAAGACTTGGGCAAAATATTGAACGCCCTCATTCTCTACAATTTGACTCTTTCGCTCTTTATAGACTCTAATACCTTCTGCTATTAGAAACGCAGGCAATTGTTGCCCCAAAGCAGAACGGTCAGGCATAATCAATAAATGCTGACTTTCTCCTGCTTGTAAGCGAGTCAATAAGACACAAGGTTCATTATTATTTAGATTAGCTTGTAATCTTTGCCAAACAGCTTGTTCCGCTGGTCGTTTATCAAAAGCTAAAAATTTTTCGGCATATATTTGAATTTTACCACCACAACTTAATCCTACGCCCCAAGCTTCTTCATCGGTTACCCCAAAATCTAATTGTGCGCCTTCCCCTTTGGCAATTAGTGGAAGTGCTGCTTTAATGACTGCCCCTTCTACACATCCACCACTAACAGAACCTGCCATTTCCATATCTTCAGAGACCAATAAGGCAGAACCAACTGGGCGAGGAGAAGATCCCCAAGTTTTTATCACCGTAGCAACTGCAAAAGGCTTATCTTCGGTCGTCCAATCATTGATTGTCGCTAATAATTCTTTCATTAGAGTAATTTTTTAAAAATTATACTATTTTTAAGCAAAAATAGGTGATTGATTGTTTAATTGTTAAAATGTACGATTTTTTATGGCTAAAATTAAATTCACCGCAGCATTAAAAAGATTTTTTCCAAATTTGGAAGAATTAGAAATTGATGGCAATACGGTAGCAGAAGTTATCCAAGCAACAGAAGTCAAATACCCTGGTATTAGTGGTTATTTATTAGATGAAAGAGGTGCTGTTCGACAACACATGAATATTTTTGTGCGAGGAGAATTGATTGAAGATAGGGAGACCTTACAAGATGCCTTGGCAGAGCATGATGAAATTGTTATTTTTCAGGCTTTGTCAGGAGGATAATTTTCAATTCTCAATTTTCAAAATTCGTCATGCCTGACCTCCAAGCGTCTTTAAGACCTTGGAGCGTCTAAAAGAACAACTTATCATTTCCTCATTACTTATTTCCATACCTTTTCTTCTTCTATGCCACAAAAACTACTCGTTGGAACAACCAAAGGATTGGTTGTTTTTGAAAAAATGAATCAGCAATGGCAGGTTCAACAGACGCATTTCCTCGGAATGCCTGTTTCTATTATTTATGTCAACGAATTAACCAACACTTGGTGGGCAGGAATTACGCATCATCATTGGGGGCAAAAATTACATTATTCGACGGATGAAGGGCAAACTTGGCTATCTGTGCCCCCTCCTTCTTATCCATTAGCTGCACAAATGGCCTCTGGCAAACCAGCTACTTTAAAAAAAATATGGAGCATTCAACATGGCGGCAAAGATTATCCAAATCGACTTTGGGTAGGCACAGAACCAGGAGGTTTATTTGTGAGTGAAGACAATGGGCAACATTTTGAATTAGTCAATGCCCTTTGGAATCATCCAAGTCGAATGAATCAATTAGAATGGTTTGGAACGGGACGAAGCGAGCCTTTCATTCATTCTATCGTGGTCAATCCAACTAATAATAATCAAGTATATATTGCCGTTAGTTGTGCAGGTATTTTCGAGACAACAGATAGTGGGAAGCATTGGCAACCTAGGAATAAAGGACTAATTGCCGCTTATTTACCTAATCCAAATGCAGAAATTGGGCATGATCCGCACCGACTTTTTGCTTGCGCTACGAATCCAGATGTATTATGGCAGCAAAATCATTGTGGTATTTTCAGAAGTATAGATGGTGCGAAAACATGGAAAGACATTAGTGATAAAAATGGGATCGCCAATTATGGATTTGCGTTAGCTATTGACCATCAAGATGATAAAAAAGCATGGGTGGTTCCTGCGGTTAGTGATGAGTTGAGAATAGCACCCAATCAAGCATTAAGTGTTTGTCGAACCGTAGATGGTGGGCAAACTTGGCAAACGTTAAATAATGGATTACCACAAGAAAATTGTTTTGATATTGTTTTTAGGCATGCTTTAGCTATTCATAAAAATACATTAGCTTTTGGCACAACTACAGGTAATTTATATTTATCAGAAAATAATGGGGACGAATGGATTTGTTTAAGTCATCATTTAGCAAGAATTGATTATGTAAGTTTTACGCAACCGATTTAACTACGCCCACACATGTTTATGGCGCTAGTAAAAAACTATAACTATGAGAAAAACAACCACTTTATATCTACCCAAAAACGGCAAAGAAAAATGGACAAAAATCATGGAAGGTGGCACAACTCATTATGCGGATGATGTCTTAGAGGGACAACCTATCGTCATGGCAACCGCCACTTTTGATGATGGATTTTGGGTAGCAGGAGGTGTTTACAAATCTGAAACACCCGAGGAATATAATATTAAATTTATGAATGTTTATACACCAGACGGCATTCAAATACCTTTTTTAATTGACCCTTCCGATCATGAGGATTTTAGAGATGAAAATTTTACTTTTTACCTAAATGACGAAGAAGTGGGCGATGAATATGTGGTAAAAATAAAGGAAAGAAAAGCCGAATGGGTATTTGGTGGAGTTTGGTTAGCTGAAAATTCTTAGTTATTATTACTGAATGGCTTTCCGCCATCCAGTAATTTCAACTTCGGTGAATATCTTGAATTTACTGGATAACTTCCGTTATCCAGTAATACTAATCATCCGTTAAATCAAAGTCTTTCAAAAAGCCCGTATGAAAATTACCTGCTTTAAAGTTTTCATCTTTCATCAAGCGTTGATGAAAAGGTACGGTCGTTTTTACACCCTCTACGATAAATTCATCCAAAGCCCTTGACATTTTCTTAATACATTCTTCTCGAGTCTGAGCTTTACATATCAATTTAGCAATCATTGAATCATAATATGGTGGAATCGAATAGCCTGCATATACGTGTGTATCTACTCGTACACCATGCCCTTTAGAACTATGGAAAGAAGTAATTTTTCCTGGGCTTGGTCGGAAATTATTAAATGGATCTTCTGCATTAATTCGACATTCTATCGCATGCATAGTCGGGTAATAATTCTCGCCCTTCAGTTTTTCTCCAGCAGCTACTTTAATTTGCTCTTTAATTAAATCATGGTCAATTACCTCTTCCGTTACAGGGTGTTCTACTTGAATACGAGTATTCATTTCCATGAAATAATAATTGCGGTATTTATCTACTAGAAATTCAACCGTTCCTACGCCTTCATAATTGATGAATTTAGCAGCTTTAACTGCAGATTCTCCCATTTTTTCTCTTAATTCTGGAGTCATAAAAGGAGATGGACATTCTTCGACTAATTTTTGATGCCGTCTTTGAATGGAACAATCTCTCTCTGAAAGATGCGCTACATTTCCGTGTTGATCACCAATAATTTGGAATTCTATATGTCGAGGTTCTTCGATAAATTTCTCCAGATACATGCCTGCATTACCAAAAGAAGATTGCGCTTCATTTGTAGCCATATTCCATGCGCCTTCAAACTCTTCTGGTTTCCATACTTCTCGCATCCCTTTTCCACCTCCACCAGCAGTTGCTTTTAAGATAACAGGATAACCTACTTCTTCTGCTAACTTCAAACCATGTTCGATGTCTTTTAACAAACCGCCTGAACCCGGTACAACAGGCACACCTGCTTTAATCATGGTCTCTTTCGCTGTAATCTTATCTCCCATTTTCCGAATCATGGCAGGAGCTGGGCCAATAAATTTAATACCATATTCTGAACAAACTTCGGCAAAATCAGCATTTTCTGATAAGAATCCATAGCCAGGATGTATAGCATCCGCATTGGTTATTTCTACCGCAGCCATAATTTTAGACACACTTAAATAAGAATCTTTAGAAGCTGGAGGTCCAATACAAACGGCCTCGTCCGCAAATCGTACATGCAAACTTTCTCGATCAGCCGTAGAATAAACAGCTACGGTCTTTATCCCCATTTCTTTACAAGTTCGAATAATACGAAGGGCGATTTCTCCTCTATTAGCAATGAGAATTTTTTTGAACATAAATTTTGTTTTGTTTAAAGTTCTCTATTAATTAATGCCATATTACCATGATGACGTATCAATATGCTCATCATTAAGCATTCATTTCACCCCTAATAATTAGCCATTAGGGTCAACTAAAAACAAAGGTTGATCATATTCTACAGGAGAGGAATCTTCTAGTAAGACTTTCACTACCTTTCCACTTATTTCAGATTCAATTTCATTGAATAATTTCATAGCTTCTACAATACAGACAACGCTTCCTACCTCAATCGTGTCTCCTACTTTAATATAAGCTGGTTTTTCTGGAGAAGAAGAACGATAGAAAGTACCAACAATTGGAGATTTTACCTCAACGTAATTATTAGTCTCCGCTGGCACTGTTGCAGCAGGAGTAACAACTGCAGGAGTTTCCGCCGCAGGAGCAGGTGGTGCGGAAGGGGCATAAGCAGGCGACATAGCTGCTGGCACAGAAATTACTTGCTGTGTAGCAGGGGCTGCTTTCATTTTATGATATTCGTCGGTACGAATAGTCATTTCAAATTCACCATCTTTCAATTTAAATTCAGAAAGATTAGTTTTATTAATCAATTTAATAAGGTCTTGTATTTCTTTAAAATTCATTTTTTGTATTATTGGTGTATATAACGGGTGTTGGTGTCTAAATCAAAAAAAGTGCAATATAAGAATTGAGGTCGGATAATTATAAAAAAATTAATCCTTTAATTAATTATACAATTGTCTTGTTGGACAACAAACATAGCATTTTAGCACACCTTATCGAAATAAATTAGGATTTGACTCGCTCTATATAGGAGCCTGTTTTAGTATCCACTTTTATCATATCTCCTTCATTGATAAAAAGTGGCACTCTTACCTCCGCCCCTGTTTCAGTGGTTGCAGGCTTAGTAGCATTCGTAGCAGTATTCCCTTGAACACCCGGTTCTGTATAAGTAATTTTCAAATTAATGTATTGGGGCAAATCAATGGTTAAAGGCGTTTCTCTAGCAGCATCAAATAAGATTTCAATTTCAGCTCCTTCTTTGATAAATTTAGGTTGATCAATCATTTTTTCTTCTAACGCCACTTGTTCATAAGTTTCATTATCCATAAAATGAAAAGCATAATCATCTTTATACAAGTATTGAAACTTTCGACGCTCCACCCTTACTACTGAAATTTTATGTCCAGCAGGAAAAGTATGATCCACTACTTTTCCAGTGGCAAAACTCTTCAATTTAGTTCGTACAAAAGCATTACCTTTTCCAGGTTTAACATGTTGGAAAGAAACAATAGAATACACATCTTTATTAAAATCAATGCATAAGCCATTTTTAATATCCGAAGTATTTGCCATAATATACAGGTCAATTTTAAAAATAAGTAATTCATCCCAAAATATGGGAGATTAAATTTCATCTATTATCTATCAGATAAAGATGTGCTAAAGAAGAATGAGTTGTCAAAAAAAATCTAACAAACTGACAATCAAATAGTTACAATTCAGTATAAAAATCTAAAAATCAATATTTAGCTATGCCTTGTGCCAAATCAGTTTGCAAAGATATTAAAATCCATACAAAACACCAGCAGTAATAGTCGATTGGTCAATTCCGCCAATAGTTACTTTAAACTCACCAAAATAACTTAGACTAGTTAAAGTCTCAATTTGTGTGCCCAAACCTAGGTTTAGTCCGACCGATATACCATCTTCTCTTGCTCTAATGCCAGTAGTCGACCCATCAATTTTAACATTAAAAATATTAATTCCAGCCACAGGATAAACATTAATCTCATCTCCAATAGCAATTAATTGATATCTACCATCTAGGTCAATGGAAAAATAACTAAAAGAAACATCATTTAAGGCTTTGTCTTTAAAAAAGAAATTAACCCCTGGTGCTGCTAGAAATTTGTCATTAATTTCGTAAGTACCTCGTAGGTTTAGCCCTAATTTGGAAATACCTGTACCAAAGGTCAATCCCCCACCCAATTGTATCTGTGCATTGGTAGTAGATAAACAAAAGAAGGTGCAGCATGATAAACAAAAATAAAGTAGTAATTGCTTCATATCGTTTAGTAATTTATTTTAATTCTTTGGCAATTTTGCATTTTATTGAATGGTTGACTTACCTCAACCTATACCTATCTAGAAATCAATATCTTTCGTTGATGGAAGTCAACAATACAGTTTGATTTGACAAAATTGTCAAAGAATCTTTATTCATAAAAATGCAATTTACATATTTTTTAAAAAATGTAAGGAAATTTACAGTTTATTAAGCATCGAATTTGCTAATCCAAACGTAATATATAGAAAGCGGCATAATAAGGTCGCTCAAAGTACGTTTCTAAAGGCAATTGTCTTGATTATCAAACATATAGTATTTTTTTCATTTGACTATATCTTGTTAAAACCGTATCTTTGGACAATAAAATTGATTGCACAAAACTCATGTTAAAACAGAACTATTTACAGCTTATAAAAGAGCTGACAACAACACTTGATTCTTTCGATTACACTTTGCTTACACCAGGCATTACTAGCCAATTTTTGCCTGTCATTAAACTAGCTATTCGTTCTAAAGAAAGAGAAATTTTCCAGCAGCAACTAGCCGAAAAATTAGATTTTCAAGTTATCCAAAGTAAGTTAGATACCACCATTCTTACAGCTAATTTAGCCGAAGATGAATTCATTACAATAGAATTATATCACTTCTTCCATGAAGACCGTTTGACTTATTTGGATATAGAAGAAGTATTAGCCAATAGAAAACAGTCTGAAAAAGGCTTGTTCATTCCTAAATTAGAACATCTTTTGGAATTCAGTGTTTTGAATAGTTTCTTTCATGAGGAAGGTCTAAGCGATCATATTATCAAACGCTTTGAGGATTTGCATATCTTTTTGCAGGAAGGCTTATTGGATTATTTTAATACGAAATACGATACTTATTTTAATAGTCTTTATGACTTATCAGATTATAAGGAAATGATAGATAATCACTTCCACAAACAGTTAAAACAGTTTCCAGTCAATAAGTTTTCTAATCGAGTAAAATTAGGTTGGGTCAATATGAAGCTTTTATTAAAGCGTTCTGCTGTTTTTTCTTATTTCTTTTAAAAATCAGTTATCAGTTGTCGGTTATCCGTTCTAAGTTTTACCCGACAACTGACAACCGACGACTGTTCTTACCTAATATTCCCACCTACTGGTAATCCGCTTGGCACACTTGCAGGAATCTGCTGATCAAAACTTTCATCATTTAAAGCTTGTAAAAAAGCAGCAATTGCTTGTACGTCATTATTATTCAAACGCAAATTACGAGCATCTTGGTCAATTTGATTTCTAGGTACATTGGGATTAATATTTAAATTACCAGGACCGCCACCGCCATTTCCTTGAATTCTTCTATAAAAATTAAGGACGTCTGTTAAATCTCCAGCCACCCCATTATGAAAATAAGGCCCTGTTGTATTCAAATTCCTTAAACTCGGTGTTCTAAATTCATATCTATTATTGGCACCAACGTCCGAAAAACCCAGTAATGGATTATCTGGTACGCCCAAAGTGTGCAAATCATAATCTGAAAACATCGACCCACTATGGCAATCCGTACAACCTACCGCATCAAATCTATTTAAACCTTGAATTTGTTGGGGATTTAAAGCATTTTCATCTCCTCTTGCATAACGGTCAAAAGGGCTATTATTGGCAACTATGCTTCTTTCAAAAGCAGCAATTGCTTGACCGATATTAATCGAATTGACTGCATTATTACCACCAAAAATCTGTTGAAACTGATTCCTATAAGCAGCAATTGCATTGATTCTAGCAACAATGACTTCCAACGTCTCGTCTTCATCAAAAGCATGCCCTCGCATTTCTTCAAAAGAATGTAATGGTAATAAAGCTTGTTCTTCTAAACCATTCGCTCGATTATCCCAAAACATAGGCGCTTGGTTGGGGTTCACATTTCCTTGCTCATCAATCCCATTAAAAGCCGTATTAACAATAGTTGGAGAATTTCTTTGCACTAACCCAATGTCATCATTTACGCCATCTCGTCTCGCAGGGCCTAAACCTATCCCACCTACACCAATCGGTAATGCTCGCCCATCTGCATACCCAAAATCTGGGTGATGGCAAGTAGCGCAAGACACATCCTGCTCTCCTGAAAGTACTGGGTCCCAAAATAATAAACGACCTAATTCTACTTTTGCAGCCGTCAACGCATTATCAGCGGGTGAAACGACATTCAAAGGCAACCCTCTATCATCTAACACATTATTATCTATCACTCCTCCTCCAGCATTACCACCTCCATTTCCACCATTATTACCGCCACCACCTGGAGGTGGAGGGTTTAAATTATTATTCCCATTCGGTGTATCTACCAAATTTGCAATTTCATCATTTTGTTCATCTGCTTCACATTGAACTAAGAGGCCAGCAAAAGTTATCATAATAAAACACCACATCAAATTTTTCATAATTATCCTTTTTCTATGTTAAAAATTAGGAGCTATCCATAGACAACCCGCTTTACCTTAGTGTAAATGATGCTTTATACTTGCTGATTTTAGTGGAGGTCGTTTATTAAAAAATCGCTCCAGATGAGTAAATGATTTCGAAGGATATGGATTAGAAGATAGAATCGTAGAAAACTTGTATAGGGATGCTTTTTTGCCACAGGTCTTTTTGCCACAAATAAAATAGTAACACGGATGAATGGTAACACGAATATTTTGACGCTAATTTTTTTTAGAGCAGTTTTAAATATTTTAACTAAAAAACTATATAATTTGTGACACGCTTAAGAAAAGGCAAAAAATAGTAGGTAAGAAATAAAGAAACAGTCTAAAATAAAAAAAGCCCGCATGTGCGGGCATAAACAATCTTTTAACCAAAACTCAATACATATTATTATTCAAAATGTGTGCCAAAAAATAAAAGCTTCTAAAATATTTTAATTTTTCTTTATTTATATTTTTGTGACAGCAATACGGTCTGGTAATTTTTCACCCTATAAATCCATCATTTCTTCCGAATTTCGATAATTCTACTAGGTTTATCGTAATTTCTTTGTGAACACCCCTCAATCCGAATAACTTGACCCTATATTTATTTATCAACTTAAAACTACCAATCTTTAATGAAGAACTTATTTATTTTTGGATTCCTTATTTTTTCAAGCTATCTAATGACTTCTTGCATTAGTTTAGAAACAGAAGAACAGAAAGAACAAAAAGAAGAACGTCGAAAAGACGATATACAAAGTGATATAGAAGAAGATTTAGCAGAAGCAAAAGATGATATTAGCGACGCATTAGACAATTTAGGAGAAGCATTTGAAGGATTGAAGAAAAAACATGATATCGAAGGAAAAGACCCCATTGGTTTCCGCGATCTGAAAAAAGCTTTGCCTAGAAGTTTAGCTGGAGTTGACTTTGAAGAAAGCGAAGGGCAAACAACTGGCATTTTAGGGATTAAAGTGTCTACAGTAGAAGCGACTTACCAAGAAGATGATTCAGCTTTTGAGGTCACGATAGTAGATGTTGCTGGTGTTGGTAAATTAGTTAAAAGTATGGCTAAATGGTCAGAGTTTGAAGTCGATAAAGAGACCAGAAACGGTTATGAAAGGACGACTGAAATTGAAGGACATCCAGCATTAGAAAAATATGATACTCGTCGAGAAAAAGGCGAAACAAGTATTTTAGTAAGCGATCGTTTTATTATTAGTATCAAAGGGGAAGGGGTTTCGGAAAGGCAAATGCGAAATGCAGTAGATGATATTAATATTCGGAAGTTAGCAAGATTAGCAGATTAGTGATAAGTGATAAGTTGTGAGTGGACACTTACTCATAACTTATCACTTATAACTCATCATTCAGATGACCTGCCCAAACACATCCGTCTGGTACTTCCCTTTACGGTGAAAACGCAAAAGCGCATCTTCCATATTTTCATTATAAACGCATAAGGTCAGCTTTCTTTTGTTCCGACCATCAACGGGAAATAAAATTTTGATAGGAAAATGGATATACCCATTATCTTCAAATAATAGAATTTGTCGATTGCGAGTAGGCAATCGAAAATATTCTAATTCTGTGGCGTCTTTAGGAATAGGGACATCTCCATACCCTTCTTCTTCCAAAAAGGCTTTAATCATATCATAACTATATTTCAGGTTCATCCCTGAAAATACCGTTCTATACTCCCAGCCGTCGCTTTCGCCACCGACATATTCTAAGCCTTCTGGTGGAAATCCATCTCGTAGTGCCATTTTTTTTTGTGATAAATAAGTCCGTAAAAAATATTAATACAAAAATGATAAATATTTATGTTAAATTCAAACATTTTGTGTATTTATTCAAGAATTTACTGTAATCAAACTTATTGCATAGATTTAATAGGATTCCCTGGTGTTTTTGAAGAAGCCCTTTCCTTAGAAAGATGGCGAATGTTAGAACGGGTCGGTTTGCGAATTTTCTATTTACCTTTTAGCAAATGGCATTATGATAGAGCTTTATGTGAGCGAACTATTTTAAATTTTTTAGAAAATAAAAGTGCTTAGTTTTCATTTCTCCCTCATTTACAGTAATTTAATCTTTATTCCGTCGAAATTTTAGCCAACTATAATACGCCAACTATGTCCGATAATAAAGACCAAATAAATAGGCTCGCCGAAAAATTAAAGTTACTCATAGAGCAACACAATGCTTTTTCTGTAGAAATCAAAGCATTGCGCAACGAGATTATCGAACTTAGAGCAGCAGATAATACAGCCCCTGAAAAAACGGTCGAAGCTAAAGCATTAAGGACGGTCAATAGACCAAAGACAGGAGAATTATTACTCGATTATCAACCGCCACAGCCGCCACCTGAAGAAAAATCTAAATTTACCCCACCTAGCATCAATATCGGAAAACATCTTAAAGTCGATTGGGAAAAATTCATTGGCGAAAATCTTATTAGTAAAATCGGTATTTTAATTCTGGTATTGGGTGTTGGCATTGGTGCAAAATACTCCATTGAAAATGATTTAATTAGTCCTTTAACTCGAATTATTTTAGGTTATTTAGCGGGTTCAGGCTTATTATTGATTGGTATCAAATTAAAGCAGGATTATAATAATTATAGTGCCGTTTTAGTAAGTGGCGCTTTAGCCATTTTCTATTTTATCACCTATTTTGCCTATAATTTTTATGGACTCTTACCACAATTACCTGCTTTTGGCTTGATGGTTTTATTTACCATTTTTTCAGTCGTGGCTGCCATTAATTACAATCAACAAGTTATTGCTTTAATTGGCTTAGTCGGGGCTTATGGAGTACCCTTTTTATTGGGGGATAGTTCTGGAAATATCGGGACGATGTTTATCTACATAACCATTATTAATGCAGGCGTGTTAATCATTGCTTTCAAAAAGTATTGGAAAAACGTGCATCGAGCCGCTTTTTTATTGACTTGGTTAATTTATGGCGCTTGGTTTCTCTTCGATTATAGTCGGTCGAAAGATTTTGGGCTGGCACTCACTTTCGCAAGCATTTTCTTTGCTACCTTTTATTTAGTCTTTTTAGGGTATAAATTAATTAAAAAAGAACAATTTGCTAGAAGAGACATTTGGCTATTATTGACCAATTCCTTTTTGTTTTATGGGTTCGGTTACGCCATTTTAGACAAGCACGAGATTGGAAGTCAATTCTTGGGGCTTTTTACGCTTGGAAACGCAGGCATCCATTTTATAGTTGGCAACATTATTCAGCGGCAAAAATTGGCAGATAAAAACCTGTTTTATTTAGTAATTGGATTGGTTTTGGTCTTTTTGACGATAGCGATACCTGTGCAGTTAGATGGCAATTGGGTGACTTTAATTTGGGCAGGCGAAGCCGCTTTACTCTTCTGGATTGGTCGCACAAAAGGGGTTGCCTTTTATGAAAAAATGGCTTATCCTTTGATGTTTTTTGCAGGTATCAGTTTATTAGAAGATTGGTCCAATTATGGGGGGTATTATGTGAGTTCTCCTGAAACTCGAATTACGCCACTTTTGAATATTCATTTCTTAACTTCGGTATTATTTCTTGCTGCGTTTGGGTTTATCAATTGGGTCAATCAAGATGCGAGATATCTTGCACCTGCTTTCAAAAGAAAATTTTGGGCAAACATTTTTAAAATCGCTATTCCCGCCATTTTACTAGTCGTCGCTTATGCCACTTTCAATTTAGAAATTGACAATTATTTCACCCAGTTATATAAAGATTCAGCTATTGGAAGTACCTCTGATAATGGCATCCTTTTTCAAGTAGATTTTTA
>JAFMDF010000478.1 GCA_017857395.1 Bacteroidota bacterium
ACTAGTCAATTTGTTGAAAGATTATAGAAAAAAGCATTAGAGAAACAGGATTTTTTAGAGCATCAGACAAAAAATGATAAATCTCCATGTCTCTTTATTCATCTGCCGTATCAATTCAATATCTGTGGAAGTTATCCGTGGGGAACTAAGTTTTTTAATTCCCACTGATAACTTCCACGGATGTCAACTGCTGTCTTTCAATTAAAACAAGCATAAAAAATCATAATAATCAGCGAAATCAGCGTCAAAAAAAACAATACTGTAACCATTCCAATATTCGCCAGTACCCTTGGCAGAAAAATCATCCGACTGTAAAAGAAATCACCACAAATCACCCACTTAAGATGTTAAAAAACCATATAAGAATTGCCCTTAGGCAGTTAAAAAAGCACAAAGTCTTTGCTACTTTAAATATCCTTGGCTTATCTCTAGGCATGGCTTTGGCTATCCTGATTGCGACCTTTATCAATAATGAGTATCAGCATGACCGTTGGATGCAAGACAGCGACGAAACATATCGAGTGTATCGAATTGGTAAACGAGGTGAAACGGCTTGGACTCCCACCTTACTAGCTCGGAAACTAGTAGCGGATTATCCAGAAGTTGTTGGGGCAGCGGCTTGGCGACCATTAGATGAAATGTTGTTAAATCATGGAGATAAAGATTGGTACATTGAAGAACCCGCCGTTGTAGACAGCAATTTTTTCAAGGTGGTCAAAATGGACTTTTTGCATGGAGCTGCAGGAACTGCTTTAGCAGGGCCAACTGACATTGTCTTATCCGCAAAATTAGCTACTCAAATTTTCGGGGATAACAACCCGATGGGCGAAACGCTTACCTTAAGTGGTGGCGCTGATTTTGTCGTCACAGGTGTATTGGATAATAAGGAGCGAAAGTCGCATATCATGTCTGATTTTTTTATCCGCTATGGTGGTTATGGAACTGGTTGGGGAGGAAATAATCGAGCAACTTATGTTCATCTAAAACCCAATTCAGCTGCTAAACCATTAGCCGCTAAAATCCAAAAGGATGTCAATGAATTAATTCGTCAAGAATATATTGCAGATGGGCTGACGCCCAATGAAAGTGATTTTTATAAATGGGCTTTACAACCATTAAACAACGTCTATTTACAGTCGGAAGGTTGGACTGCTTTAGGTAAATCAGGTAGTATTCGCAACGTCTATATTTTTGCCTTTGTCGCTTTATTAGTCATTTTTGTAGCGATTATCAATTATGTCAATTTAACCACAGCAAGAGCGAGTCAAAGAGGCAGAGAAGTAGGCGTAAAAAAAGTAATGGGGGCAGAAAGGAGTCTGTTAACCACTCAATTTTTAACAGAATCAGTTTTACAAGCTTTGATTGCAGGGGCTTTAGCTGTGTTAATTGCAGAAATCTGTTTGCCCTTTTTTAATGGTATCATGGATAGAGAATTGCAAGTACTAAAAGGTGCGCCAAGTTCTATCATCGCCATAACGATGTTTTTGGCTTTATCAATCGGCGTAGTCGCTGGTAGTTATCCTGCTTTTATCATGTCTGGTTTCCAACCCGTAACCGCTTTAAAATCCAATTTTTTAAAGACGGGCGAAAAAGGATTATTTAGAAAAGTATTAGTGACGAGTCAATTTGCTGTTTCCATTACACTCTTGATTGTGATGGCTTTTATTTATCGGCAGGTCAATTTTATGCTAGAAAAAGATTTAGGCTTTAAGCCTGACCAAGTCGTTACCATACCTATCAATCAAAATGGAACTTTCCGTCGAGTCAACCAATTAAAAGCTCGCTTCAAACAAATTCCAGGCGTACAAGAAGTCACTTCTGCCTCTAGTTTCCCAGGCGATTTTTTCACAGATTGGAAATTAGTCATCGAAGGACAAGAAACCAGTAATGCACCTTATGTTTTATATGCGGGAACGGATTATGGAAAAGTGTTAGGCTTAGATATGGAGATGACACAAGGTCGTTTTTTTGATACCAGTATTAGTGGAGATACAATTAATAATTACGTCGTGAACGAAGCGCTCGTGAAAAAATATGGCATTAAAGACCCTATTGGACAAAAGGTAAGGTTTTCGTGGGCCAATGAATTTGGGCAAATTGTTGGCGTGATTAAAGACTTCCATTTCCATGATGTGACTAGAGAAATTGAGCCATTGATTATGAGTGCGGGAGATTGGCGAAATCACGTTGGGATTAAATTATCTACGAAAAACTTATCACAAACCATTGAATCTATCAAAACCGTCTGGGCAGAAATAGAACCTGCTTTCCCGATGCGTTATTCTTTCTTGGATGAAGATTTTGCAGGACAATATGCGGAACAGCAACGCTTTGGAAAGAGTATTTTATATGCGACTTTATTGACCTTGTTCATTGCCCTATTAGGTTTATTTGGATTGACTGCTTTTACAGTTGAACGTCGAACTAGAGAAATTGGCATTCGGAAGGTATTAGGGGCTTCTGTCAGTAGCGTTGTCGGTTTATTAGCGAAAGACTTTATGCTTTTATTAGGCTTTGCTTGTGTAATAGCTTTGCCATTAGGCTATTATTTATCCAGTCGTTGGTTAGCCGATTTTGCACATCAAACAGAATTGGTTTGGTGGGTCTTTGCAGGTTCAGGTTTCACTATTTTATTGGTGGGTTTTCTGACGGTTGCTATGCAGAGTGTGAAGGCGGCATTGGCAAATCCTGTGAAGGCGATTAAGATGGAATAAGTAAGTTTAAAAGGAATTTTCTACCCAAATTGGTTATATTCCCTCTGATATTGAAGACCTTTTAGTATTTCTAGTATTACTTCCTGAAACTAAAGGAAAAGTCATTTTTCATAATATAAAATTGACGCTTCTTGAATAAATTAATAAATGCCCTCTGAAGAACCGGAAGGGCATTTATTTTTTGCTTTCTTTCTCTCCATACAGTACCATTTTCACAGTCCGTCAATAGTGACCATCATTTCTAAATTAGATTGTAAAATATATCTCCCTTCATTCAATATCCTACTGAATATTTACTACTTTGTGCGCTTGAATCAAATTTTACATTTAGCAAACCAGCGTAGATAATAAATGGAGATTACACCAAAAAAAGGGTTTCAGGGGTTAATTGAGAATTGGCAAAGTGATTTAATCGCTGCTGTAAGTGTCGCACTTATTGCCTTACCATTGTCTATAGGCATTGCTTTAGCCGCAGGTGCGCCTGCCATGTCAGGTATTTTTTCGGCAATCGTAGGTGGTGTGGTCACAACGCTTTATCGGGGCGGTCATATTTCGGTCAACGGTCCCGCAAAAGGTGTCATTGCGGTTATTCTTTTGGGGATTGCTATGATGGACGATGGTTCAGGGCAAGCCTTTAATTATGTATTGGCAGCAGTCGTCGTTTCTGGAGCAATTCAAGTAGTATTGGGTTTATTGAGATTGGGCCGTTTAGCGGACATTTTCCATTCTTCGGTGATTCATGGTATTTTAGCAGCAATTGGAATTATCATTTTTGCCAAACAAATTCATGTGGCCCTAGGTACACATTCTGATAGTCCAAACATCGTACAAAATTTGGTTGATGCGGTTTTATACTTACCGCAAGCCAATCCTTTTGTGGTTATGATTTCTTTAGTAGGCTTATTATTATCCCTATTTCACTCAAAAATCAGCTATCGATTTTTCCATATTTTGCCTACTCCAATGTGGGTAATTGCCCTCTCCATTCCATTTGCTTATTTTTTCAATTTTTTTGAAGAACATACCCTTTCTTTTTTTGGAAAGGCTTACGAAGTAGGCCCCAGTTTATTATTGGATATGCCCGATAGTATTATGGATTCCATTTTGCATCCCAACTTTGGTAAGATTGATACCGTCGAATTCTGGACAACCGTCTTGTCCATTTTAATGATTACGAGTATAGAATCCTTAGCCATTGCTAAAGCGATTGATAAAATTGACCCTTATAAACGAAAAACGGATTTAAATAAGGATTTAATGGGGATAGGACTGAGTACGATGGTTGCTGGTTTTATCGGAGGTTTACCCATTATTGCCGTAATTATTCGAAGTACGGTCAATGTGCATAACGGTGCTAAGACGAAGTGGTCTAATATGTATCAGGGGCTTTTATTATTGCTTTTTATCGTGGTTTTGAGCCCAATCATGAAACAAGTGCCGTTGTGTGCTTTTGCCATTCTATTGGTTTATACTGGATTCAAATTGGCTTCGCCAGCCGTCTTCAAACAAGTTTTTAGTCATGGTATTGAGCAATTGATATTCTTTGTTGGCACGATGGTTTTAACGCTTTTCACCAATTTATTGGTCGGTTTATTTGGTGGCTTATTATTGGCGTTGGTCAGTCATTTATTATTGGCAAAAGTGTCTATTCCTCGATTTTTTCAAATGATTTATGATTCGGGGTCAAATTTGGTAATGAAACCAGATGGCAGTTACGATTTAAAAATTAGAGGCATAGCGAATTTTTTAGGTATTTTAAAAATCAATAAATTAGTTGCTCAAATTCCTACTGGGGCAACCGCCACTATTGATTTATCGGAAACTCGACTGGTTGGCACTACGGTTTTGGAGGATTTATATGATTTTCAAAAAATCCATCAAAATGCTGGTGGAACCATTAATATTCAGGGATTAGATAAACATATCTCTAGTACCAATCACAAATTGGCGACAAAAATAAAACTTGATACCGTCGAGCCACTTAACCGACGGCAAACCATGCTTAAAGAAATGGCAGAAAGTTATGGTTGGAGTTTTCAAGTTGGCCCTGTAGAAGATTTGGAGTATTTCCAGTCCTTTTATTTTTTTAAAACCCGTCCGGTTGAAGGAGAATCTAATTGTATTTCTGACCACGACCAAGACATGCACATGGAATTAATTGATGTGACTTTTGAGGAAGGAGCAGATATTTTTCCTGATGAATATAACACGACCGTTGGCTTATTGAAACTTTCCTTTCCAATTCCAAAATTCACTATTGAGAAAAAAGATTTCTTAGATAGAGTCCTACATATTTCTGAACATAAGGATATTGATTTTTCGCTTTATCATAATCCTCCGAAGAACTATACCGTAAAAGTGGAAGATATTTCCGAAATGGATGCTTTTATGACGGATAAACTAAAGGTTTTGATTGAGATTAGTGGCTTACATCATTTTGAAAGCAATGGAGAAGCCATCTTGATTTTTAGTAATCATTTTTCCCCTGCTCAGTTTAAAGACTATATCAATATGATTCAATTTGTTGAAAACTTTAAATCAATGTATAAAGAGGGGAAATAAAATACTCACTTTCTAAGTTTGACTATTAATTTGCTAAAGTAATTTGTAGGTGAGTTGGCAGGGCTAATTATTTCGCTTAGTTCAGCAATTGCTCAATCTCATTTCCTATAGTAAAATCTCTCATTTCTTGTTCTAACACCTCAAATTCATCGGGCAATACCTTCCTAATAAATTGCCCTTCTTTTAAAAGATGAATTTCTGCACAAGTTTCTTTTAAAGTAGCAAAAATATGAGACGAAATCAAAATGGTTTTACCCAAAGCTTCCAATTGGAGAATAATTTCTGTGATAATCAAATTGCTTTGAATATCAACACCATTAAACGGTTCATCTAG
>JAFMDF010000114.1 GCA_017857395.1 Bacteroidota bacterium
CGCAAAGTTACAATAAATACTATTTAGAACTTCATGCGTAAACCACTAGATAATCAGAGAAAGGGAATATATGTGCTTTCTTTTCCATTTTCGTTTTGTTGTTGGTAAGATTTGTTAAGTGCTAGCAGTTAGCCTTGAAAATACTTTTTTGACGCTGATTTCGCTGATTTTTATGATTTGTTATGTTGTTGACGAAAAAAATACTCTATAACCAAAGACAACGAAATCAGCATCAAAATGAAAACTTTGTATTATTTAAAATTATTTATCTAGAATCCCTTTCAAATCAGCAGGCGAATAATTAATAGATTTTAAGGTTTTATTATCTGATTCCCGAAAAACCAAATAGACATCCCCTTCTTTCTTAAAATAACTTTCCACGCCTTTTGTCTTTTTATAATGTGCCATCGTAGCTTCTGCTTCTGCTTGTGATTTACAGGTTTTACTCATATTAGACCGTTGCACTTCATCGAATAGCGTTTTAAATTTACCGCCCATTCCAAATTCTAAAATAGCGCCCGATAAAACGTATTGAATATCGCATAAAGCATCCGCAATCTCTACCAAATCATTGTCCGCAATCGCTTCTTCTAACTCCTTTAATTCTTCTGCAATTAGAGAGACTCTTAATTTGCAGCGTTTTTCAGCAGGAATAATTGGTTCAGGTTCGATTGGATGTTTGAAAGTTCGGTGAAATTCGGCTACCTGATTTAATGCGTCTAATTTTTCCATGATCGTATAATTTAAAGGTGTAGTTTAAGGTGGGCAAAATTAACTAGAAAAAAGGTTTAATCCATTTTTTAAACATAATTTTACTACATTTAAATTAAGTATGATTAATTATGAGCCTAGATTTAGTTATTGAAATCGCAGCAACTGTCTTCTCCTTGATTTATCTTTTTCTGTTGATGAAGGAAAATATTTGGTGTTGGTTTTTTGCTATTATATCTTCTGCCTTAAGTATCTATTTGTTTATTAATGCCAAGTTATATTCAGAAGCTTTTTTGTATTTTACTTTTATTCTATTTGGTCTTTATGGTTGGTATAAATGGTCTAATAAAACGAATACAAATACTAACTTAACGGTTAGTAAGTTACCTGTAAAAATACATGGCTTATGGATAATTATTGGGTTTGTTTTAGCTTTTGCATTAGGGTATATTTTTAAAACCTATACGGATGCAGAAAAGTCTTTTATAGATTCTAATACTACTATTTTTAGTTTTATCGCTAGTTATTTAGAAGCTCATAAATACCTTTATGCTTGGGTATATTGGATTATCATAAATGGAGTTAATATTTGGTTATATTATACGCAAGGGTTGCCTATTTATGCAGGTTTGATGGTCATTTATTTTGTGATGTCAGGGGTCGGACTTTGGAAATGGAGAGCAAGTTATTTAGCGACGACCCATTCGAATTAATAGATTCTTTTTACTTTCACCATTATTTTATATCCGTAGCTTGGACATTCTTATCCGAGCAAAAAACACTCGTCATTTACTTGGACAAGAATGTCCAAGCTACGGTCTAATAAAACGAAAAACAATGAAATATTTCCCCTTTTTTGCATACTGTTTTCTTTTGTGTGCCTGCCAATCTTCAACTACTAAAACAGAAACGAATAAAGCAACAAGCGTTGAAAAAGCCGCTTTTAAAACGACTGGTTCTGTAGAAAGACTAACCGAGGCTATCAATGATTTAATACCTAAAGATGCTAAAATAGAAGTTTTAGCGGATGGTTTTACGTGGACAGAAGGGCCACTTTGGGTAGAAGATGGACAATATTTATTATTCTCAGATATTCCACCAAATCACATTATGAAGTGGTCAGAAAAAGAGGGACTAAGTCTTTATTTAACCCCTTCTGGTTATACTGGCAAAACACCTAGAAAAGGAGAACCTGGTTCTAATGGCTTAATTTTAGATGCTAATGGAAACCTAGTACTGTGCCAACACGGAGATAGACGAATGGCTAAAATGACCACTCCATTAACGAATCCACAACCTCAATTTGAAACTATTATCGACAAATACGAAGGCAAAAGATTTAATAGCCCGAATGATGCCATTTATGATAGTCAAGGCAATTTATATTTTACCGACCCTCCTTATGGTTTGGAAGGTAATATGGATGACCCCGCTAAAGAAATCCCTTTTCAAGGCGTTTATCGCTATTCCAAAGAGGGCCAATTGAGCTTAATTTCGGATAAAATTACTCGACCAAACGGGATTGGTTTGTCTCCTGATGAAAAAACCTTATACGTTGCTTGTTCTGATCCAAAAGCAGCAACTTGGACTGCTTTTACTTTAAATGAGGATGGAACAGTTGCTAGTGAACGCCTATTATACGATGCGACAGGTAGCAAAGAAAAAGGCTTGCCTGATGGTTTGAAAGTGGATAAAAAAGGAAATATTTGGGCAACAGGTCCTGGTGGAGTTTGGGTATTTAATCCCAAAGGAGAAGTTTTAGGTAAAATTAAAACAGGAGAAGCTACTTCTAATTGTGCATTAGATGCAGACCAGAAAACCTTATATATGACCTGCGATGATTATTTGATGCGGATTAAATTGTAACGGTTACCAGTTGCCAGTTGTCGATTACGTTCTAACTGGTAACCGACAACAGGCAATCGACAACTGACTTATTTTATCCGCATCCCTGTCAAATAATACCATAAAGCTTTTAGAAAAGGACTGAATTTAAAGGAGGTAATAATCTTAAAATCTTCCCATAAACTCGTTTCTTCGTCTAAAAATTTAAAAATCTGTTGAATCGAATTTTTCTCATACATATCTGTATAAATCGACTCGCCTAGTTCATTATGATTCACTAAAACATCCAGATAAAGGGAATCGTAGAAGTAGAATTTTTTGCTTAAAATATTGTTGGTTGGTGGTCGATTATTCTTTAAATTGTTAATGATTTTCTGCGCCACTTTTTCCATGTTTTTAAAGGCGTAACCAGAAGATGGTTTGACATGCGCTCCTGCGGTACCGATTTTCATAATCCCTTCCTGATTCGCTTTTTGAAAAGGATAATCACTCATCGGAATAACGCCGTATTCTACTTTAGTAATATGATACTGGTCAATTTTTAAAATGTCTTGAACGTATTTTTTGAGTAAAATATCATAAGCACCGTATTCAATTAAATCGGTTGTAAATAAGGTGAATTCAACTAAGGCTTTTGTTGGAGAAAAGGGTAAGACATAAGTGAAACTAGCACTATCCTGCCATTTTATTTGATAGTCCATCATGACAAAAGTGGTCGTATCAAAAACGGGTCTTTCGGTTTCTATCACCCAACCTTTAAAATGTTGTTGGATGTTGAAATATTTATCTTTTTCTACTGCAAACGCTTTATCTATTCGGCTATCAAATACTTGTTTGGCAATATAAGTTGCTTGTTTGCTTTCAATTTTAATACCCTTTTCGCTTTTATTAACTGTATTTATTTCTGCTTGAATCCAATCTATATTTTTGGCTTCGGTAATTTTTTTTCTAGCAAAATTATAGAAATTAATGGCTGGCAAAGTTTTGTATAAATAAGGCGCTAATTCTAAATCAATGCTTTTTTCTTTGGTATTAAATTTTCCTTTTCCCCAACTTTTTTCAATAATGGTGTCCCATTTGCCACTTCCTTTTTCCCAAAATGACCAAGTTTTATCATTCGTCTTTTTAGTGTCTTTATCGAGAATAAGTATTTTTTTATTTGCAAACCACGCATCTGCCAACATAGCCATAGCTAAGTGCAGCCCTGCACCACCTGCACCAATAATCGCATAATCGTAAATGGTTGACAACATAATCAAATAGTGTAGGCGAACTTCAGTTCCCCGAAATCAATCAGAATAATTTTAAACATACTCTAACAAGACAAAAGTAGGTAAGTTTAAAATAGTTTTATTTCAAAAACTGTATCGAATCAACCAATAAAGAAAAAGCTCCCTTTTGCTTATCCGAAATTAAAAAACCTATTTGGCTAATTTTAGTGGAGGTAATTGGAGGAACATTTTGTAATTGCCGCCCTCGCCAAGTCGGAATAAAATCAGCGAGTGGCAATATAATTTCTTCCCAAACATTTCCTTCTGTGGAAAAATCATTTTTATAAGCAACACCATCAAAATTATCATTCGTCCGAATGCGAAAGCTATATTTTTTGCCATCTCCTTTTAATCGGATTTTTACTTTTGAAAATGACTTAGTAGGTTTGTTGGTCAAAATTCCACGAGTAGAGGCAAAGCCACCATTATTTTCTAAGGAAACCGTGCCGCTAAATAACCCTTTTTTATTTGGCAAAACTTCCATTTTACTAGTAGAAATACCACCCATTACGCCATCATTAATAATGCGCCAAGATAAGTCATTTTTTAAATCGAAATCTTCTATAATCGTAGTTTGAGCAGCCATATTATCAAAATTTAGAACAAAAAATAGTAGTAATAGAAACAGTTTCATAGAGGGACAACATAATTTTTACTTTTTTGCTTAAATGAAGGGCATAAATTTATGTTAAGATGAGTATCTTGGAGCTTAAAATAGGTAAAAAGAAAGGTTTGGATAATTAAATCACACTAAAATTAATCCCAAAAAATTATGAGTAAAAATAGAGGCGTCATTACAAAAGGTGACCACCAAAAAAAAACAGCTAAACCAAAAACGACTCATTTGTTGTGTATTGGTATCAATAAATATAGCAACGGTATTGTTACTTTAAATAATGCCGTTAGGGACGCAAAAGCATTTGAAAAAATCTTAAAAGATAAATACGATATAACCAATAATATAACTTTGTACGATGAAGCAGCAACTTTAGATGGGATTATCAATGTTTTTGATAACCTAAGAACTAAGATAACCAAAGAAGATAATCTCATTATTTATTTTTCTGGTCATGGTGATTTGGTCAATAACAGAGGGTATTGGATTCCAGTAGATGCTGTTGCGGACAAAAGGCGAACTTACTTAGCCAATCATGAAATTAAAGATTTACTGTTTGATTTGAAAGCACATCACGTTTTGGTCATAGCGGATGCTTGTTTTTCGGGTGCGTTATTGCAAAAAAATCGAAGTACGGAAGTTAGTAGATATTATGTCATGCCTTCTCGGTGGGTGATGACTTCTGGACAAGTTGAAGCCGTTCCTGATGGACTGCCGGGCCACCATAGTCCTTTTGCAAAAAGTTTATTGACCCAATTAGCGCACAATCCCAAACCTCATTTAAGTGTGACTGAATTATGGGTAAATATGCGGGAAGGTATTATCACTAATTCTAAACAAACACCTGCTTGTGAGCCTGTCAGAGAGGTCAATCATCAAGGAGGAGAATATTATTTTATTGATAAAAATGCCACAGAATTACCGCCAATTCCTGAGTCTACAAAAGAAGCGGTAGGTCCTTTAAAAACAATAGACAAAGTAGAAAAACCTATTGATAAAGCAGCAATACTTCAATTATCATTTACCCAACTTAAGGAAAAATTAAACCAACTATTTCTAGCAGGAAAAACAAAAGAGGCATTCGAAATATTGGTTATCGCCTTGAAATCCGGTACTTCTAGTTCAACTACTGCTCACTTAAGGTTAGCTAATTATAATAGTTTACAAGAGGATATAGCCAATGGAATTGCAACGAATGTTCCCCAACAAAAAGCACAAATTAATCACGCCTTAAATTATATTATTAATAATTTGGAAGCAGAAGATTTAGTTAATATCTAATTCCTATAGTGCCAAGCGCTGCTTGGTATCATCTGAACCAAGTAAAACTTGGCACTACTAGAAACTATCCTTACTTTTGATAGAGATTTAAACCTCATTGCTTTTATGCCAAGCGCCATCACCATTTTTCAATTAGTTTGTGCCTTTATGTTCCTAATATTTTTATTGGGCGGCATGATGGCTAGTTGGTATTTTGTCCGCTTGGTAGGCAAACGAGAAGCTAATCTTTTATTAGCTGTTTTTTTAGGTGTTTTAGCCCTTTCTTTGCTGCATAATTTGCTAGTGAATATTGGCATTTTTAACGAACAGCCTCGCTACTATTTTATTCCTATTTGGTATACCCTTTCTTTTGGCCCTTTACTTTTTTTCTTTGTCAAAAGTCGCTTATTTAGACCTTTCCATTTACAAAAAAAAGATTTTAAGCATTTTATTATTCCCCTTTTACAGGCTACTTTTTACTTATCGGTAGGATTTCGAGATGCTACTTTTAAAGCCCAACTATGGGAAAACACCTATATTCCACTATACAAACCGATTGAAGGGCTTTTTTACATTATTGGTTTTTCCGCTTACCTCTATTTTTCTTATCGCTTTATTCGATACAAATTGGCTTTGTTGAAACGCAAAAAAGCTTTTGCTTGGGAAGTAGATAAAGTCAATCGTTTAAAAAGAATGGTCAAAGGGTTGATTTTATTATTTGGGATAAGTGCGGCTTATATAATTGGCGATTTTGGTACGTATCGGTTTTTAGGGTTGAATTTATACAATATTCGAGGCTTTACTTATATCGGTGATTTGTCATTTACCTTAATGGTGCTTTGGGTGAGTTATTATACTTTTAGAAATGCTTTTTTTCCTAGTCGGCATAGACTAAAAACCAGTAAAGAACCTCAATTATTATTGGATAGAATTGACCAACTTTTCACAAAAGAAAAAATTTTTATGGATGATGAATTAGACCAACGAAAATTGGGCTATTATCTAAAAATAAGAACCCGTTATTTGTCTAAAATGCTGCCTACCAGTTTTAGAAATTTAGTCCATAAACATCGAATTGAAGAAGCAAAAAAACGGATACTAGATAACCGTTACCAAAAATATAGTCTGGAAAGTATTGGTCTGGATGTTGGTTTTGGAGATAAATGGGCTTTTCGACGAGCTTTTGAACAGGTGGAAAAAATGAGCCCTTTGGAGTTTAAGAATAATAGGCAGTTTGACAAGTAGGCAAACTAAACAAAAAGAGGCGAGAAATCCCTTCCCCACCTCTGTAATTATCATAGTTTCAAATTAATTTTTATTCGTTTAATGCCCAGTTATATGCTTGGTATTTAACGGTTGTTCCTGCTGCTACTTTTGTAGTCGCGTATTTATTTAAATAGTCTACAATATTTCCAAAATCAACGGCGTACCATTCAAAAATTTTGGATATAGTTGCATTGCTACCACCAACTGAATTATACTTAGTATTATTGATAAACGATTTAGCAGAACGCTCTAACTGTCCATTTAAATTTGCTGCTGTCCAAGCCTTATTCCAAACTGGTGGACAAGATTTAGCGGCACAGTTTACCGCAAAGTGAATTCGAGCATCTTTATAAGTTGGCCGTAAAATATCGTGTTCGATATTATTTAAAGAATAAGTCTTATCGCCTAACTTTATCCATTTTTTATCCCAAGGCTTGCCACCTTCTAAATCCATAATACTTTTTACTGGATAATTATCAACAATCAATTTTATCGTAAACGCATTATAAGCATTAATCCAATAAGCCATCTTTTCATTCCTTGACCAACTACTTTGAATCGGGTTATCTGACAATGATTTTAAGTAGGCATCAAAAGCTGTAAGGTCTGCTTTGAATCCTTTATAATTTACTTTTCCTGTTGCACTAATATGCTTTTGTGCTAAAGCATTCCATGCTGCATGAGAGAATGCTTGTGGTGCTCTCCCTACTTCTTTTTTCGGTGCTGGCGCAGGCGTTGTTGCTTTTGGCGCTTCTACTTTTGGTATCTCTTTAACGACTTCCTCTTTAGTAGGTATTGCTGCTTTTGGAGCTGTTACTACCTCTTCTTTGACCACTTCTTTTGCTGCTGGTGCTTCTTTTTTAGGCACCACCTTTTCTACCTTAGCCTTAATAGGTGCAACCGCTTTTTCTATTGCCTTTTTAACTGGCGCTTTAGCGGTTGTTTTTTCCTCCACAGGTTTAGTGCTTGCTTCTACTACTGGTTCAACCTCTATTACTTTAGTTTCTGCTACAACTGGTGCTGGTGTTTCCTTAATAATTGGTTTGGTAGTAGGTGTAGCCGCAACTACGGCTGTTTCTTTTTCGGCAACTGCATCACCGCAAGCCACTACAGAAAGTAGGGCGGCAAAAAAAGCCATTTTTAATACGTTTTTCATTATTGTTAATTTTTTAATTAAAGTGATTTTAAGTTATATAAATCATCTCTCTTGGTGTGTTTAGACGCTTACGCCATAAATAAGGCACATCATTTTGAAATGACACAAACAGAACGCTACAGGAAATAAAAAAGTTATACCGAAATTTAGAAAAAGAAGTTGGCTATGTAATCATTGAGACATTAGATAGTTACGGATTGCTTAAAATAAAGAAAATCAATCCTTTGTGGTGTTTTCTTTCCGCTATCCCTAGAGATTTTCTATATTTAAGCCATAAAAGTTATTTTTTGTGGAAAACTAGGTTCACTAGGTGTTTAAACTAAGGGACTAGGTGTTAAAAAAAGAAGCATGAAAAAAGTCGTTTTAATAGACGGTTGCCGAACGCCATTTTTACGGTCTGGCACAGATTATATGGATTTAATGTCCTACCAATTAGGACAATTTGCCATCAAAGGTTTATTGGTTAAAACGGGCATTGACCCTAAAATGATAGATTCCGTGGCGATGGGTTGTGTTATTTCCAATATCAAAACACCCAATGTGGCTAGAGAAGCTGCTTTGACAGCAGGCATTCCAAATACAACGCCTTGCCATACGGTGTCCCAAGCTTGCATTTCTGCCAATCGAGCGATTGCAGATGGTTGTTTGGAAATTATGACGGGGCAATCAGATATTGTCATTGCTGGAGGTATTGACCACACTTCTGATACACCGATTCAGTTTCCTCGAAAGATGCGGAAGAAATTGTTTAAAGCACAACGGATAAAAACGATGATGGACAATCTAAAATTTGTCTTCTCTTTGCGCCCATCCGATTTTGCGCCTGAACGTCCCCAAGTTGCCGAATTTACAACTGACCGAGTAATGGGGCAAGATTGTGATATTATGGCAGCTAGTTTTGGCATTACTCGCGAAGACCAAGATAAATTTGCTGTCCGTTCTCATCAATTAGCGGCTAAAGCACATGAAGCAGGACATTTACCCGCAGAAATGGTCGAAGTAACGATTCCACCAAAATTTAAACCTATCAATCGAGATAATGGCGTTCGAGGAAATTCAACCCTTGAAAAAGTCGCTAAATTGAGGCCTGCTTTTGATAGAAAATTTGGAACATTAACCGCTGCAAATTCTTCTTTTTTGACCGATGGTGCCTCGGCTACTTTATTAATGTCTGAAGAAAAAGCAAAGGAATTAGGACTAACGCCAAAAGTAGAAGTGGTCGCCTTCGCCTTTACTGGTCAAAGTTTAGAAGATGAATTATTATTAGGCCCCGCTTATGCCGTTTCTAAAGTTTTGAAAAAAGCAGGAATGGAATTGAGCGATATGGATGTGATTGAATTTCACGAAGCCTTTGCTGGACAGATTTTAACGAATCTAAAAGCATTAGCTTCTGATGAATTTGCGCAGAAAAATTTAGGAAGAGATAAAGCAGTTGGGGAAGTGAACCAAAGTAAATTTAATTTGTGGGGTGGTTCTTTATCTATTGGTCATCCTTTTGGGGCAACAGGTGGGCGAATTATGACAACTTGCGCCAATCGTTTGCAACAGGAAGGAGGGAAGTACGGAATTTTGGCGGCTTGTGCTGCTGGGGCGCATGGGCATGCGATGATTTTGAAGCGATATGAAGCGTAAGTAATTTTCAATTTAAAATTTTCAAGGAACAATTTTCAAATTGACCATTGAAAGTTAGCAAAACATTTACGCAAGATTCCTAATTGCTAAGACTTTATTAAATATAAAACTTAGCGTCTTTGCGTGCAACAACTAAAAAATGCAGATTAAAGACTTTTTAACGATAGAAAAAAAAGATGGCATTGCTACTCTTTGGTTAGATAACAAAAAAGAGAAAATGAATGTCGTTTCTCCAAGTGTCATTGACATTTTTGGACAGATATTCGAGCAGATGGAAAATGATAGCGAAGTAAAAGCCGTCATTTTCATTAGTGGTAAAAAGGATTTTATGGCAGGGGCAGATATTAAGTCTTTTGCCATTGAAAAACAGGGTGACTTTCGACCGATTCAAAAATCGGGACATGATACCTTGGATAAGATAGAACATAGTAAAACACTCTATATCGCTGCGGTTAACGGAACTGCTTTTGGTTTGGGCACAGAATTATCTTTAGCCTGTCATGCTCGAATTGCGACCAATCATCCAGATACTAAATTTGGTTTACCAGAAGTAAAGGTGGGTATTCTCCCAGGTGGTGGCGGTACTCAGCGATTACCTCGATTGGTTGGTATTCAAAAAGCTTTGGATATGATGCTAACAGGGAAAAACATTTATGCAGTACCTGCCAAAAGAATGGGTTTGGTAGACGAATTAACTGCTCCAGGGAAATTACACCAAGCGGCGACCATTTTTGCAGAACGATTATTAAAATCGCCTATCAAAAGGAAATCTAAATTATCTTTTACGGAAAAATTATTAGAAGGTAATCCAATTGGGCGCTCGATTTTATTTAGTCAAGCGAAAAAGATGGCTTTGAAACAATCCCAAGGTAATTATCCTGCAATTCCTGCTATTTTAGATTGTGTGGAAACAGGTATTAAAAAAGGGTTGAAAGCAGGGTATGAAAAGGAATTAGAACACTTCGAAAGGTTGTTATTAACCCCAGAAAGTAAGGCACTTCGCTCTATTTTCTTTGCCTCTACTGATAATAAAAAGAATCCTTACGGAAAAGAAAATGCGACTTCCCTCAATACTTTAGGGATGATTGGCGCAGGATTTATGGGTGCTGGCATTACTGAAATTTCTGTTAATAAAGGCATTGACGTTATATTAAAAGACATTAAACCAGAAGGAATTACTGCCACCAAAAAAGAAATTTGGAAAGGGTTATCCAAAAAAATAAAACGAAAATCTATTACCAAACCACAAGCCGAAGAAATTATCGGACGAGTAAGCGGGCAACTAACGTATGATAATTTTGATACCGCCGACATCGTGATTGAAGCGGTTTTAGAAAGAATGGATTTGAAAAAACGCATTATTGCGGATATAGAAACGCATTGTAAAGAGGAGGTTATTATTGCTACGAATACCTCTTCTTTATCGGTAACGGAAATGGCAAGTCATGCGACCAAACCAGAAATGGTGATTGGGATGCATTACTTCTCCCCTGTTCCTAAAATGCCTTTATTAGAAATTGTAAAAACGGATAAAACGGCGGATTCGGTGATTGCTTCTTGCTATGAATTTGGCTTAAAGCAAGGCAAAACTTGTATTGTCGTCAAAGATAGTCCTGGTTTTTATGTCAATCGAATTTTAGGGCCTTATATGAATGAAAGTTTACTTTTATTAGATGAAGGCGTAGCAATTGAAGCAATTGACAAAGCTATGAAAAAGAAAGGGTTTCCTGTTGGTCCGATTACTTTATTTGATCAAGTAGGTTTGGATATTGCAGCCCACGTAGTAGATAGTAGCCGAAAGATAGTAGCCGATAGAGCAGGTTTTGACATTAGCGATAGTGTGATTAACATGTTTGAAGCAGGCAGATTAGGTCGTAAGAACGGCAAAGGCTTTTATAAATACGATGAAAAAGGTAAGAAGCAAGGACCTGATACAAGTGCTTACCAATTTTTCAAAGGAAAAGGCGGCACTTCGATGGATATGGAAACTATTCAAAATCGCTGTTTGTATTTGATGTTTAATGAGGCGGTGCTATGTTTGGAAGAAGGCATTATTGCGAATCCTACAGATGGGGATTTAGGCGCAGTTTTTGGCACAGGATTTTTGCCTTTCACGGGTGGCCCTTTTCGATATATGGATCAACTAGGAATAGCTAATGTTGTAAAAACGATGAATGATTTGGCTAATAAATATGGAGAGAAGTTTAAACCTGCTAAAATGTTGGTGGAGATGGCAACTAAGGGGGAACAGTTTCATGATGCTTAGATACGAGTAAAAAATAGGACGAATTGGTGCTTGATTTTTCCACGGATTTAAATCATACATCATAAATCCATCTAGTCTTCACGCGACAGATTTATGATTTAAGATTTATGAACTGTGATTTATGATTTTTGCCGCCTTCTCAAAAGTAAGAGGAACTTTACCCTAGATAACCTCACCTAAAACATTTAAAATGCTAAAACCTCAAATTATTTTTCTGTCCTTATTCCTTTTTCTGTTTGCTTGTAAACCATCAATAGATAGTGACGAAAAAACTACACCTGTCGAAGTAACTGAAGAAGCAATAGACGAAACAGTTCCGCTTTTAGAAATTAACTTAGCCCACGCCAAAGAAGAAGGTGCTTTATCAACTACCGAAATCGTAAATGTTTCCTTTGACCCCGTTTTTAAGCGAGCCAAAAAATATGAAGCGATTCCATTAAAACCGTATTTAGAAAAATTAATAACTGCTTCTAATTTAGATACCGCTAATACGGAGATTATCTTTTTATGTAAAGATGGCTATAATCCAGGAATGCCATTAAGTAAGGTGATAAACAATGAACCTTATTTAGCCATTCGAGATTTGGATGCGTCCGAAGGCAAAAATTGGATGGATACACTGCAAGGGAAATGGAATCCTTTTTATTTAATATGGACCAATCATTCAAAAGGAGATAAGGGATATACGTGGCCCTATGGTTTAGCACATTTACAATTTAAAGCTTCGGATGCAGCCTATAAAGACGCAATGCCAATTGATAAAGAAATGGTTGCAGGATTTGAGTTATACAAAGAGAAATGTATGAAATGTCATTCTATGAATATGGTAGGTGGCGTAATGGGGCCAGAAATGAATGTGCCGAAAAATATTACGGAATATTGGCAAGTTGCAGATATTAAAGCTTTTGTAAAAAATCCTTATAGCTATCGGTATAATAGTAAAATGCCACCTGTAGCAGGATTAAAAGATGAAGAATTAGAGGTGATTATGGAGTATATTAGCTATATGAAAGGGCAGAAAATTGAATTAGACTAAGCTTTTGAATTTATCATTTAGTAGTTGAATTGTTTGGGCATTAGGCCCAAACAATTCAAATGGGGTTTTGTTATACTTTATATTCCTATCGCTCTATATTTAGAAGAATTTGCAGGGTCTACTTTCGACATAATCGCATAAATACGCGTTTTTTGTTGTCGAGGAGCCACCTTAAAAATATCAATAATTTCACTTCCTTTGGTATTGGCAAAAACTTTCATAATCATCGCATTCAAATATTTATTATTGACTTGACCGACCGTTTCTAAGACTTGCATCATTACGGCTTTTCCTGCATCTACATCATCATACATCAAATCCAAAGCCTGTCTGTGGTAAGTATACATGGCTTCTCGGAAAGGGCGAACACTTGGATTTAATAAACTTTCCATTAACCAATAGCGGCTTTGCTTGGCGCCTTGGGAGGTCCAACCAGGGAAAGAGGAGGATTGATTAGCAGGAAAAACATTAATTAAATTTTGTGCTTTTTGGAAATTTTTCTCTCCTCCATAAGGAGAAAAAGAATCATAATCTAAGCCTAAAATAGTATAAGCATAAAATGCTAAGATATGCGATAAATTATCTGTGTAAGCGTTTTCTTGGAAATCAATTGGTTGATAGGCTTCGAAATTAAATCTGACACTTTTATCTAAATGCGTGATTAGAGGGGTTTGATAATCAGAATTAAAAACTGGCCGAATCGCTTGAATTTGTAATTCAGCATCAAAAGAAGTCGGCGATAATTCTTGATTAATCGTTATTTGCATATTAACCTCAATCCGTTCATTTTGCTCAAATTCATCTTCTGTCCATTTTTGGGTATTCATGAACTCTTGAATAGAATTTTCCAAACTTTTAAAAACCTGTGGATCTGCCTGTGCTTTTTGCGCATTTACTCTTACCGTTACATTTAATTCTTGTGCAAAAGTTGTGAAGCCAATTAAAATTAATAGCGTTGTAAGGATTATATTTTTCATATTATTTATTGATAAAGCCATTGGTCATAGAGTCATTTATAACACTCTTATTCTCTAACGGAGTATTCTTTATAATATTTTCAGAAAGTAACTATTCTTCTATTCGTTAAAAAAGGCTTTGAGTTGCTTTTATTCGCATAAAAACAAAAAATCCCGAATAATTGAAAACAACTACTCGGGATTTTTAAGATAGCAAGAATGATTTGATTAAACTAAACTATCCATTCTCATAAAATCTCCTTCTGCTTGATACATAGGGAAATTTTGCATAAAAGTATTTACTTGTCGCTTAGTATCAGCGATTAATCCTTCATTTTCTGCATCTGATAATACCATATCAATCCAATCTACCACTTTTACACAATCGGCTTCATCAAAACCTCTAGTAGTAATAGCCGCCGTTCCTACTCGAATACCAGAAGTAACAAATGGAGATTTGGTATCAAAAGGAACCATATTTTTATTAATGGTAATATCTGCTTTTACTAACGCATTTTCTGCTAATTTACCCGTCACGCCTTTATTACTCAAATCTAATAACATCAAGTGATTGTCAGTACCACCAGAAATTAAATTGTATCCTTTTTTAATAAATGCCTTCGCCATTGCTTGTGCATTTTTAATGACTTGTGTGCCATAAGCTTTAAATTCAGGTTGTAAAGCTTCTCTAAAAGCAATGGCTTTGGCTGCAATCACATGTTCTAATGGTCCTCCTTGCATACCAGGAAAGACGGCACTATTCATGATGGCAGACATCTTTATTGGATTGCCTTTTCTTGTTTTTCTACCCCAAGGGTTTTCAAAATTCTTGCCCAACATAATCAATCCACCTCTTGGCCCTCTCAAAGTTTTATGCGTAGTAGAGGTAACAATATGGCAATGTTGCATTGGGTCATTTAAATGACCACTGGCAATTAAACCAGCAGGGTGAGCAATATCTGCTAATAATAAAGCGCCTACATTGTCGGCAATCGCTCTAAATCTAGCATAATCCCAATCTCTAGAATAGGCAGAAGCACCACAAATAATTAACTTTGGTTTTTCTTGAATGGCTTTAGCTTCCACTTTGTCCATATCAATAATACCCGTTTCTTTTTCTACGCCATAAAAAGTTGGACTATAAACCTTTCCAGAAAAATTAACTGGAGAACCATGAGATAAATGACCACCATGCGCTAAATCAAAACCCAAAACGGTGTCTCCTGGTTGTAACACAGCCAAGAATACTGCGGCATTTGCTTGAGCGCCAGAATGCGGCTGTACATTTGCATAGGCTGCACCGAATAATTCTTTTAAGCGGTCAATTGCAATTTGTTCGATTTCATCTACCACTTCGCAACCACCATAATAGCGTTTGCCAGGATAGCCTTCTGCATATTTATTCGTCAAACAAGTACCCATTGCATTAATCACTGCTTGACTTGTAAAGTTTTCAGAAGCGATTAATTCTATTCCATGGCGTTGGCGTTCTAATTCTTTTTGAATCAGGTCCGAAATCACACTATCTTTTGACATATTATTTTTTTATTATTCCTTTAAGTTGCACTATGTTAATACGGATAATTTGAAGGCATTTTCAGTACATACGAACTATAAAAGAAAGAATGTGTTAAAGTTGAGAAAATAAGGATACCTCAATCAGGGTATTCTCAAAAAATAAGATACAAATTTACAATATTTTACCCTAAAAAGTACGTATTAATAACAAGCTTAGGTACGCCATTTAGTACTTTTTTCATTTTTAACCCGTCCAAAGTAAAACGGTTAATTACTTGCTTGATTTTTACTTTAATAATATTTATAATATTTTCGCTTTAAATTACTGCTAATGGCATCAATTTTGGCATTTAAATACATAGGTTATTAATTGCGATAAGCGATTTACAATCATTTAAAACATAACACTAAGGACTGCGCATGCGGAATAAGACGATTGAACAACTAGTTATATCCTTTATTTTTTCTTTTATATTCCTAAATACGGCTTTTGGAAAAATAGAGCGGCTGCGCTGTATGTGGCGAGATGACCCCACAACTACAATGGTGATTGGTTGGGACCAAACGGCTGGCACTAATCCCGTACTCTATTATACGACGAAAAACAGAGGGGGCGATATGGCAACTTATGCCACCGCTCAAACACCTGATAGGGTAATTGTCATCAAAGGCATGAATAATCACTTTGTTCGTTTAAAAGGTTTGAGACCAGGGACTACTTATTATTTTAAAATAAAAGATACGCAAGGTAGTACGGCGGTGCATTCTTTTCAAACAGCTCCAGCCTCTCCTTATAGTCGCTTATCGATTATTGCGGGAGGTGATTCTCGAAATCATCGAGAAGCTCGGATTAGTGCCAATAAAATAGTAGGAAAATTACGCCCTCATTTTGTGTTATTTGGTGGAGATATGACTTCAGCAGATGTTGCTGGTGAATGGTTGGATTGGTTTGATGATTGGCAACACACGATTAGCGAAGATAGAAGATTAACGCCGATTGTTGTTGCTAGAGGGAATCATGAATATTCTAATAAAACATTAATTGACTTATTTGATGTACAAACGATAGGTTTGTATTATGCGCATACTTTTGGAACGGATATGTTGCGAATCTATACCTTGAACTCTTTGATTCCATCTGGAGGAAAGCAGCAAGCATGGTTAATGGATGATTTACAAAAGAATGATTATATCCAATGGAAAATGGCGCAATACCACCATACCATTCGGCCACATACTAAAAAGAAACCAGAGAAAAATGACATGTTGTTGAATTGGTCTACCTTATTCTACAAATACCAAGTTCAATTGGCGGTAGAATCTGATGCGCATGTTGTCAAAACAACTTATCCAATTAAACCGTCCCGAGCAGCAGGAAGCGATGAAGGTTTTATTAGAGATGATGAGTTGGGAACGGTCTATGTAGGAGAAGGTTGTTGGGGGGCACCTTTAAGGAATGACGATGACGCAAAGTCCTGGACAAGGGCAAGTGGCAGTTTCAATCAATTTAAATGGATTTTTGTCGATAGAGAAAAGATTGAGGTTAGAACTATTCAAACCGACGGTGCAGATGCTATTGGTTCTGTTGATCCTTTCAATGTTTTTATTCCACCTTTAGGCTTGACAATTTGGGAACCGCCTACTGGTCCTGTTATTACGATTGAGAATAGATTACTCAATCATACTGCTGTTTTTGAACATAGTCACGGCGAAGAATTAGCTGCTAGAGGAGCTGCTCCGATGAAAATTGCCAATTTTCATGCAGGACCGAAGGACCAAGATGTTTTAGTATCTTGGCAGGTGAAAAATGAACCGCCACATAGTAAATTTGAAGTACAGCGCTCTTTTGGGGACGAAAATTATGTGACAGTTGGAAAAATGAGTGGTCAAGCACTCCATAAAATAGGCAGCCACAATTATAAATTTGTGGACAGTGGCTCAGGTATTACTGCGCAAGCAAAATATATTCGTTATCGAATTAAGTATATTAATAATGTTGGAAAAGCAGGACTGTATCACCCTCCCATGCCCAAACTGAGTGGTGGTGGGATTAATCAAGGAACTGTTGGCGTTAAGAAAATAATGACGGATAAAACAAATCGCTTACAAATAAAGTATCAATTAAAAAATAAATCAAATGTTCGATATCAAATATTTGATACGAATAGAAGAGAAGTGTTTAGTAATTATTTGAGTAATCAAGCTCCTAAAAATTACCTTAAATCACTGGACTTAAGTGAACTGTCAGATGGAAGATATGTATTAGTGATTAAAGCGAATAGGGAAGAAATCGAACGTTATCAAGTGATTAAGAGATAGTAGGAAGTTATTAGAATTGATTATTGATGTAGGAAAAATATAAAAATCTGTTAATTAATTATTAGATGATTTTGATAACTTCAAATAAATATAGGCATTGGTCTTATGAAACTAGGCACTTAGTAAAATAAGACCAATGACTGATAGATTGAGGTTTTACTAATTCATAGAAAATTGAGGCAAGTAATTCTCAGCAGTACTAAAAGCAGAAAGCATATTAATATCTACCTGCATGAAAGAAGTTAGTGGCATATCCGCTAACATATTCAGCACTTCCATTTCAGACTTAGCATTAAAAATGGCCCAAAGTTTAGATGTTTCAAAGGATTGAGCATAAGTACTTAATTTGCCTTCGTCAAAGAAACGTTCCACAACCATTTTTTGATAAGGAATCAAGTCATTGAATTCAATAGAGAGATTCTTGGGCAGCGTAAAATCTACCATAAATTGATAAACGGTGTTCATTTTGCAAAGTGACTTTATTTTCAAGAAGTACAATAGATACTTCCTGTTTTCTTTCGTTACTCATTATAATATAGGAAAGTGCTCAATAGGGGGATGAACCTGTAGTGCAATAAGTTCGCATTGAGCACTTCTCCTATACGCTAACAAATGTATCTGAAATGTGCCAAAATCGCTACTTTTTGGGTTTAGGAATTGCTGTTTTGCTATTGGTTGTCAGTTTTTTTAGCAAAGATTACTCGCTTTTACTTCCTTCTGACATTTTTTTTTAAACCCTTTCTCTCTTATTGATGTTGTAAGCATAGTTTTACCGCCTTTGACAAAGGCATTAAAAATTGATAAACAATATAATGAAAAGACAATCAGAAGCAGTAATGCCAATGCCTTATGGGCAATTTAGAATGATCGCTTATGCTGATCGTAAGCGAGAAAAAATGCCGCATTTTGCCTTAGTTAGTGAAAACATGAATCCAGATAAACCAGTTCTAGTCCGTATTCATTCAGAATGTGTTACAGGAGATTTGTTTGGGTCTAAAAGGTGTGATTGTGGAGAACAATTAGATAAAGCACTTCAATTAGCTGCTAAGGAAGGAGGAATTGTTGTCTATCTTCGTCAAGAGGGAAGAGGGATTGGCATCATCAATAAATTAAAAGCATATCAATTACAAGATACGGGGTTGAATACGATTGATGCCAATACACATTTAGGTTTAGAAGTTGATTCAAGAGAATATGATATGGCGATTGATATTTTAAAAGATTTAGGGATTGGCACCATTGATTTATTAACCAATAATCCATTAAAAATTGAAGCGATTGCCACTTCTGAAATTCATATCAGAAAAAGAGTGCCATTGCATATTCCTGCGAAAAAAGAAAATTATGGTTATTTAAAAACGAAAAAAGACAAAATGGGGCATCTGTTGTCTGTTAATGGTATGATATCTAATTAAGTAATTAGGACTAAATATTTCTTGTTTCTATCAGTCGTTTTATAAAGGCCTCTCACCTGGGAGCAGTGAACTAAATGAAAAGATTCGAGGAATGTTTTCATTTAATTCCTGTTAAAAATTAGACTTTCCAAACATTTCTCGACTTTATATAGTTAACAATATTGAAGATTCTATTTAATCAGAAATAACCAACTATTTAAATCCATGAAAATAGGTATTGTATGTTATCCAACTTATGGAGGAAGTGGCGTAGTGGCTACAGAGGTTGGACTAGGTTTAGCTAAAAGAGGACATCAAATACACTTTATTACTTATAAGCGCCCTGTTAGATTATCTCCTTTTCATGAAAATGTATATTTTCACGAAGTTGCCGAAGCGGATTATCCATTATTTGAATATCCGCCTTATGATACGGCTCTAGCGAGTAAAATGGTGGATGTAGTTAAATACGAAAATTTAGATTTATTACATGTTCATTATGCCATTCCGCATGCTGCGGTAGCTTATATGGCTAAGAAAATTCTCCTAACAGAAGGTCGTTATGTACCTGTTATCACCACTTTGCACGGAACAGACATTACCCTTGTCGGCAAGCATCGAACCTTTGCACCTGTTGTTGCTTTTTCCATCAATAAATCAGATGGTGTAACGGCAGTATCCGAATATTTGAGCAAACAAACCAAAGAGCATTTTGACATAAAAGTCAATATAGAAGTCATTTATAATTTTATTGACTTTGATCGTTTCAAAAGAGTAGATAAGGATCATTTTAAGAAATTAATTGCGCCTGATGGAGAACGGATATTGACGCACGTTTCCAATTTTAGAAAGGTCAAACGGGTAGCCGATGTAATTGAAGTTTTCAAGCGAGTTTACCAAGAAGTACCTAGTAAATTATTATTGATTGGTGATGGGCCAGAACGGCAGAATTTAGAAGAATTATGTCGAGAGATTGGACTTTGTCATGAGATTCGATTTTTAGGTAAACAAGATGCAGTAGAAGAATTATTAGCAATTTCTGATTTATTTATTATTCCTTCTGCTAATGAAAGTTTTGGATTGGCAGCTTTAGAAGCGATGGCTTGTGAAGTACCTGTTATTTCTTCTAATGTTGGTGGATTACCAGAAGTGAATATTCACGGAGAAACAGGTTTTTTGAGTGATGTAGGGGATGTTGATGAGATGGCAGAATATGCCATTCGTATTTTGAAAGATGATAAGATATTACAACAGTTTAGAAAAAATGCCTTGGCACAGGCTAAACGATTTGATATAAAAGAAATACTCCCTAAGTATGAAGCTTATTATGAGCATATTCTGAAAACTGCGGTTTATGCCAATCATACGTCAGAATTGGAAAGTAGAATTTGATGATGAAAGGAAGCGATAAACATACTTGATAAAATAAAAAAGCAGCTAGTTTCTTAAAAGAACTAGCTGCTTTTTTATTTTAATGGATGATTAATGATTTATGCCCAAAAGCACTTTAATAATTTAGTTCTTGTTTATTCCTTTAAATGCCAGCGATAATTTATGAAGTCAATTTCAGCGCCCTTGTTAATATCAATAACTGCATAAGGATTAACAAATTTAATTAGATTTTGAATCCTCCATTTTTTCTCCAAAAATGTGACTATTTTTCTACCGATCCATCCGAACAATCTTTGGATAAAATTTTCCCAAGACATCCACTAAATGTTGCTGACTCGCCATCACTTGATGAATATCTTTATAAGCAAAAGGCGCTTCATCCAAGCCACCGCCAATCAATTCGACTTGTTGTTGTTTTAAATGTTTTTTCAGTTCATTATAAGTCGTAGAATTTTTAGCCTTCGTTCTCGACATTTTTCGACCTGCACCATGAGAAGCAGAATTAATTGCCATTGCGGCTCCTTTTCCTCGGACAATAAAAGCGGGGGCGGTCATCGAACCTGGGATAATTCCTAAAACGCCTTTTCCTGCTGGAGTTGCGCCTTTTCTATGCACAATTACTTCTTGTCCATCGGTTAACTGTTCTTTCCAAGCAAAATTATGATGATTTTCAATAGTAGCAATGGGTTGTTCGCCTAACGCTTTGCTTAGACGATGATGAATATGGGCATGACAAGCAGAAGCGTAATCGCCTGCTAAATTCATCGCTAACCAATATTCCATACCTGCTTCGGTATCCAAATCTAACCAAGCTAAATGCTTGGCTGCTTTCGGTAAAAAACATTGATTCATGGCGATTTGGGTATAATGTCTAGCAATATAAGCGCCAAATCCTCTTGAACCAGAATGGGATAAAATGCCTACATATTGACCAAGAGGTAGGTTAAATTCATTTTTGACTTCGGTAATTTCAACAACACCAAATTCTACAAAATGATTACCTGAACCAGAAGAACCAATTTGCTTGCGAGCCTTGCCATGTAAAGGGCTTAAAAATTTTATCTCCTTAAATTCGGACCGTTCTAATACCGCATCATCCATTGGATTGATGAATTCGCTTCTACCAAATTTGGTATTTACTTGTAATATTTCTTTTAATTGACGGGTTTCTTTTTTGAGAAAAGCAGGTGGTAAATCATAAACTGTCAAGCACATGCGACAGCCAATATCCATGCCCACCGCATAAGGAATAACTGCATTATTGGTAGCCAATACGCCACCAATCGGTAAACCATAACCTTGGTGTGCATCAGGCATCAAAGCACCTTTGACGGTTACAGGCAAACGCATAGCGGTATCCATTTGTAATAAAGTGCCAGCCTCGATATGCTGTAACCCGTAAATTTTATATGTTTTTGGCTCAGCAACTAATTCAATTTCTTCATTAATAACGACTGTTTCCGTTTCTAATAACTCCTCCGTTATTTTACCAAAAATAGGGTCTTCTTGAAATTCTTCGGGTGCATCTAACACCGCTTTTAGCTGAGCTAATACTGCTTCTTTGGTTTGTTTTTTACAATGCTTAATAGCAATATTAATGGCTAGGCCAATAGCTTTACCTTTTGGATAACCGATTGCTAATAAATCTTTTTGTCTTAATTTTAATTTTTTCGCCAAATTTTATTTTTTTGTGAAAGTATTGTGGCATTTTATTGCCACATCGAACTTTATAATAACATCTATACAAAGTCATTTTGGTGCTTAAAGAGTTCCCTCACAATAATTTTATGTTTGAAATAGGCTGATTTTTTGACATTCTTGGATTCAAAACTCAGGGAAATCAACCTTTAAATAGGAAGGGTTTTCTTATAAAAATCTCAGTACCTAAAAAATTAAGTCAAAGACTTGAAAAATATCGACTCGAAGATACAATCTTCGAATATCGGCTCCAAAGTTGGATTGAAATTCGATGCCGATGGTCGAAGTTTGCAACTTCGACCCAGTATTTTTCATGTTTTCAACATGATTTCCTGTAAAATCATTTTTATAAGAAAACCCTATTTAAATAGGGAAGTCATTTTCATTATTCCTAAAAAAGAAGTAACTTTATTTTCTAATTAATGACTACTTTTAGTGTAGGCCTTCCTTTCCCCCCTCATCATTAGGTTTATTCCTAAAACACCACTTAAATACCTGCTTATTAATCAAATCCTCCTGATTTGATTAACGAACACTGTAAAAACAAAACTATGAACTTGGCAAAAGTAATGGGGCTTTTCCTCACCTTTCTATGCTATACCACTTTTCTAACCAGTCAATCTATTTTTATCAATGAATTTATGGCCTCGAATGAGACCACGGTTGCAGATGAAAATGGCGAATTTGATGATTGGGTAGAAATTTATAATGCAGACACAATTCCTTTCGATGTAGGTGGAAAATTTGTCACCGATGACCTTTCTGAACCTAGCCAATGGCAGATTCCTACAGATAATCCTAATTTAACAACCATACCAGCAGGTGGCTACTTAATCTTATGGTTTGATGGAGATGAAGACCAAGGGACTTTGCATGTCAGCCCGAAATTGGGTGGTAGCGGAGAACAAATTGGCATTTATGATTCAGATGGAAGTACGCCATTAGATACACTTACTTATGGCGCACAGAATACTGATATTTCAGCAGGCCGTTTTCCAAATAGTAGTACAGTCTTCGTGAAATTTTCCTTACCTACGCCAGGTGAAGTGAATAGGGAACCCGCACCAGAAGAAGTTGTTTTACCAACTGTTTCACAAGCAGGCGGTTTGTATAATGGTGCAATTTCTTTAATGATAAGTACGGAAACAGCCAATGCCTCTATTTATTATACGACCGATGGAAGTGACCCTAATGAAAATAGCCTGCTTTATAATACCCTAATCTCAATAGATACCTCCCAAGTTATTCGAGCAAAGGCTTTTAAAACGGGCGCTACTGCTAGTAAAATTATTACTAATACTTATCTAATTGATGTTAATCATACTTTTCCTATTGTAGCTATTTCTGGTAATCCAGAAAAATTCTTTGGGATCGAAGGAGGGTTGTTTCCCAATTTCACAGAAGATATAGAAACACCTTTAAATGTGGAATTTTATGAAACGAATGGTACACAAGGATTTAATCAAGCCGTAGAAGTAGAACTACAAGGGACAGGTAGTGCAGGTTTACCTCAAAAATCCTTGGCGATAAAGGCTAAAGGAAGTCTTGGTAGTGCCACGATAGATTATGCGGTTTTTCCCGATGAAGACCGAGACCAATATCGAAGTTTAACGCTAAGAAATTCAGGACAAGACTGGGAATATACTTTATTTAGAGATGCTTTAGAAAGTAATTTAGTAGCAGATTTAAGCGATTTGTCTGTTGAAATTGAAGCACCGAATTTAGACGACCAAGCTTATCGTCCAGCTATTGCTTATCTAAATGGACAATATTGGGGTATTTATAATTTAAGAGAGCGTTCTGACCGCCGATATATCAAAACCCATTATGATTTAGATAGAGAGGAGATTGATTTATTAGAAAATTTGGATGAAGCTAAAGAGGGAGACTTTGAAGCGTGGAATCGCTTGGATAGTTTATTAAGGGCTAAGACTTTTACAGACGAAGCTGGCTTGAATGAATTGGCGAATTTAGTGGATTTAGACAATTACATGGATTATATTATTCATAATGTTTTCTTGGACAATACGGATTGGCCTGGCAATAATTACCTCCGTTGGCGAGAACGTAGCCCTGAAGGAAAATGGCGATGGATGACTAAAGATTTGGATTTCGGCTTTGGTTTTGTAGAGCTAGATACGGAAAATTTTAATACAGGTAATCCGAATGTTAATTCGCTAGATAGACTACTCAACCCTACTTTTTTCTTTCCAAACCCTGAGTGGAGTACCCTTTTATTTAACCGGTTGATGGAAAATCGAATTTGGAAGACCCAGTTTATTAACCGAATGGCGGACCAATTAAATGTATTATTTCCTAAAGAGAGAATACTCGAAAGAATTGACGCATTCCAAATGAGTTATCAGCCAGAAATTAACCAGCATAATCAAAAATGGGAAAACGTCTGGACGTGGAACGATGATATAGATATATTACGAAGATTTGCAGTAGGCAGAACTGAAGCTGTACGAAATCATTTTACAGAAAGCCTGCCAGAGATAGTGGGTAGGGCAAACGTGTCTTTAAATGTTTTTCCCGAAAATGGTGGAAACATCAAAATTAGTACAGTTACGACTAACCAAAGTGGAAATCCTTGGACAGGTGTTTATTTTGAAGGGATAGATATTCCTATACAAGCAATTGCCAACGATGGATTTAAATTTATAGGTTGGTCAGCAAATATTAATTCGACGGAGGCAAATATGACGGTTAATTTGAATGGAGACATCAGTATTGCTGCCCTTTTTGTACAGGAAGGAGATACAACGAACACTCCGCTAAATCAGGTAATTAACTTTCCTGAAATAGCTGATAAAAATACAACAGATAGTCCTTTTGAGGTAATCGCTACGGCAAGTTCTGGTTTACCTGTGACCTTATCTATTATTTCTGGCCCTGCTACCTTATCTGGAAATACGGTGACTTTAACTGGCGAAACGGGGACAGTTTTTATGCAAGCTCGTCAAATTGGAAATGCACAATATAATGCAGCCACTACTTTCAGTCGCTTTTTTGAAGTGACCGAAATAGATTCTTTACCGAATCCTCCGAATCCTATAGATTATTGTCAGGCAAAAGGTATACAGCCTTGGCAGGAATACATTGCCAATGTGCAATTTAATGGCCTTGATAATACTTCTGAAAAAGAGGGCTATGGTGATTTTTTAAATCAATCTGCGACTATTAATAAAGGAGAAAATTACCCAATCTCTTTAACACCAGGTTTTAGTTGGTCACACCATGAAGAAAATTTTACCGTTTGGATAGATTGGAATCAAGATGGTGACTATGAAGACATAGGGGAACTTGTTTATAATGGCCTTTTTTCAATTGGTCAAGATGGTACACCCGCAACGCCTATTGTTGGAGTAATCACTGTTCCGAATACTGCCTTGATCGGTACAACTCGAATGCGGATAAGTATGCAAAGAAATAATTCCGCTGAGTCTTGTGAAACCTTTGCTTTAGGAGAAATAGAAGATTATAGCATTATTATAACAGAAGCTGGAGAAACGGTAACTAGTGGTTTGCGCAAGAAGTTAGCGGCAGTTAATATTCTTCAATTTCTTT
>JAFMDF010000479.1 GCA_017857395.1 Bacteroidota bacterium
TAAGTCCATATAATTTAGGTATTTGGGGTGTCATTGGAGGCACTTTAATGGGCACTTTATTATTATCGGGTATCTATCCTGCTTTATTTCTGACTAATTTTTCCCCAAGTAACTTTTTACAAGGAACAAATTTTTTAAAAATGAAAAATACGACTTTCCGAAAAAGTTTAGTGGTCGTACAATTTGCTATGACGATTGGGTTGATTATCGGTGCAATGGTGCTTTTTCAACAACATAATTTTATTCAGCAAAAAGATTTAGGGTATAATAAATCCCTTGTTTTCGAATTTCAAGTGCCTTATAGCAAGGAGCGACAAAGTAAAGTGAAGGCAATTAGACAAACCTTAGCTACTTCTCCGACTATTCTTGGAACAACCGCAACCAACGGGTCTATTATAGACATGAAAAGTACCACTAGTGGGAGTTTGGACTGGGATGGGAAGCCAGAAGATTTTGTACCTACTGTTTCCCAGTATTCAGTCGATGCTGATTTTGGAGCATTGATGCAATTAGGGTTAGCAGATGGGCGATGGTACTTACCTAATAATGCCTCAGATGTCAAGAATGTTTTAGTGAATGAAACAGCAGTTAAACAGTTGGATTTACCAAAACCTGTGGTAGGTCAGATTATAGAATTTCAAGGAGCAGAACGCAAAATTATTGGCGTAGTCAAAGATTTCCATTATAGAAATTTGCGAGAAACCATTCAACCAATTGTGTTATATAACCAAGCGCCTTCACAAGGAAATATTATTGTCCGTACAAATGAAGGGCAAGTAACGGAAGCATTGGCTGCTACCCGTGCTGCTTGGACTACTCAAAACCCTAGCCTGCCTTTTGAATACCATTTCTTAGATGACACCTTCGACCAATTATATAAAAGCGAGCAAAAAAATGTTGGTTTATTCCAATTATTAGCAGGCTTAGCGGTCTTTATTTCCTGCTTAGGCTTATTCGGTTTAGCGGTCTTTTCTACGGAACAGCGAAATAAAGAAATTGGGATTCGTAAAGTATTAGGAGCAAGTGTCATGGGCATTATCGGCTTATTATCTAAAGATTTTTTAAAACTAATTATAGTCGCTTTAATTATTGCTTGTCCGATAACATACTGGGCAATGGAAATATGGTTAACCAACTATGCTTACCGGATTGATATTCCTGTTAGTGTATTTGTCCTTGCAGGTATTTTGACGATTAGTGTGGCTTTATTTACGGTAGGGGCGCAAAGCATGAAAGCGGCGGTGGAGAATCCTATTAAGGCTTTACGAAGTGAATAGAAAAAACATCCGTGTTCCTTTATTAACTCGTGGTACAAATTAACCTACCGCAGATTAATAAAGGAACACGGATTTAGGATATAACTAACTTTTTCTAATTTTTTAATCACCTTAAAATGTTACGACAAAACATCCGACTGTTCTTCCGTTCCATAACCCGCCATAGACTACATTTTTTACTAACTGCTAGTGGTTTAATCATTGGTTTAACTGCCGTTTTATTAGCCTATATTTTTATCCAAGATGAATATCAATTTGATGGGTTTCACACCAAAGGAGCGCGAATTTTTAGAGTGAATAAAACGGTTAAAGAAAATAATGGAGATGTAACCAAAAATGCGGAAACACCTGGGAAAATGGCGCCTACTTTGGATGCTGATTTTCCAGAGGTAGAATTAGCTACTCATATCGCACCTTGGTTTGATGAAGTGTTAGTATCTTATGAAGACCAGAATACTTTTGTGAAAAACTGGGTCTTTGTCGATAGCAATTTCTTGCAAATTTTTGATTTTCAGTTAATTAGAGGAGGCGACCCAGTTAAAGTTTTAAGCACGCCAGGACAAATATTAATCACCCCCGAATTAGCACAAACCCTTTTTGGAGGCAAAGACCCCATTGGAAAAATAATAAAAGGACAGAGTGATAAAGACTTTATGGTAGCAGGTTTAATCCAACCAGCACCTCGTCAATCTCATATTCAATATGATGCCTTAGTTTCTTGGGCATCTACAGAAAGCCAATCCAATTTTATGAACTTTGGTTTCATGAATAATTGGTTAGGGCAAACGGTCTATACTTATTTATTACTGCGAAAGCCCAATCAGATAATAGCAGTAAATGAAAAATTCGCCGATTTTACAGCTCGATATATGGACAATCGAAAAGATACTTATGGTTTCTTTTTACAGCCATTATCTGAAATTTATTTACAATCTACCGACTTACAATATTTAAGAGGTGGCAAATACGGAAGTGCTGCTTTTTTACGAACCTTCTCGATTATTGCCTTCCTGATTTTATTGATTGCCTGTTTTAATTATATCAATATAACGACTGCTAAATCTTTGCAGAGAGCCAAAGAAGTTGGCGTAAAAAAGGTATTGGGGGCAGCAAAAAAACAATTGATTGCACAGTTTATGACGGAAACTATTGGGATGACCGTGATAGCTGGAATCATTGCTATTGGATTCGCTCAATTTGGTTTACCAAAATTAAATGGTTGGTTTGATAAAACGATTCCCAGTTCGACAATTTATGGTGGAGAAAGTTTAGTTTTTATAGCAAGTATTATTTTAGGAACTAGCCTCCTAGCTGGCTTCTTTCCTAGTTGGGTTTTAACCAGATTTAAACCCATTTCTGTCTTACAGAGTGCTTTTAAATTAGCGCCAGGTGGAGATATGCCAAGACAAATATTAACCACTTTACAATTAGCGGTTAGTGTAGGTTTGATTGCAGGGACTTTTATATTGCATCGACAGTTTAATTATATATTAAACAAAGATTTAGGTTTTGACAAAGAGCAGGTATTGGTGATGCATACTCCCCCTGGAGTGCTGAATAATGCAGCCGCTTTTAAAAATGAGCTATCCGCTTTGTCCGGTGTAGAATCTGTTTCAATGTGTAATGCAGCAATAGGGGATGGTACTTTTGGTTCTACGGTGATACCAGAAGGGAATAATGGGGAAGAACAGATGGTGCAAATGTACAGAGTCGACAGTAATTATATAAAAACTTTTGGTATGGAATTAGCTGAAGGTCGTTTTCTTAGTTTAGCCTCTGGCTATAACCCTGGAGCAATGGTTATCAATGAAGCATTTGTCAAACAAGCAGGTTGGGAAAACCCATTGGAAAGAACGGTACAGTTTCCTGGAAGTGAGCAGAAATATCCCATCGTAGGAGTACTAAAAGATTTTAATTATAGTTCGTTGCATCAGGAAGTAAGCCCAATATTGATGTATTTAGATGGGCGATTGAGTAATACTTCAATTCGGATTGACCCCACACAATTATCTACTTTATTGCCGCAGATGAAAAAACTTTGGGGACAATTTGAAAGTCGTACACCCTTCGACTATTATTTTGTTGATGAATTTTTTGCCGAGAAATATCAAGCAGAACAGCAAATGCTAAAAGTGATTACCTTATTTGCTTTTCTAGCCATCTTTATTGCTTGTTTAGGTTTATACGGTTTAGCGACTTATGCCATAGCTCGCCGAAGAAAGGAGATTGGTATTCGTAAGGTTTTAGGCGCATCAATCATAGGTATCGTTGGTCTTTTATCTACTCGTTTTGTCAAATTGGTGGTCATCGCTTTAGTCTTAGCAACACCTTTGGTTTATTATTATACCAATGATTGGTTGAATGGTTTTGCTTATCGAGTCGATTTAAGTTGGTGGGTTTTTGCCTTGGCAGGAGGTGCAGTATTGGGCATTGTTTTACTAACAATAAGTATTCAGAGTGTTAAGGCAGCTGTAGCCAATCCCATTTTGTCTTTAAAGAGTGAATAGATTTTTTCATTGCTTAAAATTTAATTTAAAGAGTACTTAGCCAATCCGATTGAAAGTTTGAGAAATAAATGAGGTTAATAGGTTAAAAATTATTATCCTCGATTAGTAACCAAATAAAGTAAGATTTATGTTTATTAATTTTTTTAAAACAGGAATCCGAAATTTGTTTAAAGATAAATTTCATGGTTGCATTAATTTAATAGGATTAACCATTGGGCTTACTATAACAATATGTATTGCTATTTACCTACAAAACGAACTAAATTATGATAACTTTCACTTAAATAAAAACCAACTGCATCGCATTGGCATTAAAACCTTTCGTCAAGGGGATATGTTAAACGATGGGCGTACTTTTACTCCGCCTATCGGTCCTACAATGAAAAATGAAATAGCTGGAATAAAGAACTATACCAGATATAGTACCCCTAGAGAAACTTATTTTTCAATAGAAGGAAAGTCAATAAAACTAGATGAATTGCGTTGTGCGGACAGTACCTTTTTTTCTTTATTTTCCTTTCCCTTATTACAAGGCAATCCTACTCATGCACTAAAGCTCCCTTATAGTATAGTACTAACAGAGAACATGGCAAATCGGCTGTTTGGTAGTGTTGATATCTTGGGAAAAACGGTTAGGATGAATAACGAAAGAGATTTACAGGTCACAGCTATTATGGCAGACTTGCCAGTAAATTCTCATATTCAGTTTGAGGCATTGATTTCTTTTTCTACCCTTTATCAAGAGCCTGAAAACCAGATGAATTGGACTGGCGGAGGACAATATATTACTTATGTACAGTTGGAAAATAATACCCTCCCTTCAGACGTGGAGCAACAACTTCCTGCATTTTTATGGCGACATATTAATAAGGAATATGCTACGCATAATATGCGCATAGAAGCAAGTTTGCAAGCTTTGCCAGACGTTCACTTCCACCATAATTCCTACTCTTCTAATCTACGCACTAATTTATACCTCATTGGGGTTATGGCATTATTGATTTTACTAATAGCTTGTATCAATTTTATTAATCTGACCACCGCACGAGCTGGTCGTAGGGCAAGAGAAGTAGGAGTCCGAAAAGTATTAGGGGCTTCCCGAACTTCCTTAAGGTGGCAATTTTTTGGAGAAGCCTTTTTGCTTACTAGTTTTGCCTTTATTTTATCTTTATTCTTAGTGGAAGCTGTTGTGCCTTTTATGCCTCCTCTTTTTGGAAAACCAATCAATAATCTTGATTTTTTTAACTGGACTTCAATAGGAGGTTTGTTGTTGCTATTGATTCTTGTTGGGATTGGAGCTGGTGCTTATCCTTCGATACATTTAGCCTCCTTTGATACGACAAAAACCTTGAAAGGTGTGCCTTTAATGTCTGGTAAATCAGGACTTCGAAAGAGCTTGATGGTTTTTCAATTTATAGTATCAACTGTGTTAATTATTAGTACATTAATAATTGCTCAACAATTGAGTTTTACTGAATCTAAAACGCTGGGTTTTGAAAAAGAGAATATTCTGGTAGTACCACTACTTGGAGAAGAGGTACAAACGAAACTTAGTTCATTAAAACAAGCATTGAAAAATACACCCAAAATAATAGCAACTGCTGCTTGTTCGGAAACACCAGGCAAGGGCTTTACAGAAAATGGTTATCGCCCAGAAGGAATAGAAGAACCGATGTTTATAAAAGTAGTAGATGTGGACGACGAATATTTTCAGGTTTTTGATTTAGAATTGAAGGAGGGAAGAATGTTTTCTTTAGACCAACCTAGTGGTTTACGCATGAAGTTCTAAATAGTATTTATTGTAACTTTGCGGT
>JAFMDF010000115.1 GCA_017857395.1 Bacteroidota bacterium
CAGATTGATTAATTTTTACAGCATACTCGCCAGCGGCTAAATCAGGAATAACTAGGGTAGGGTAGCAGTCCCCACTACAAATAGGAATAACTTGCCATTCGGTATTTCTTCCTAATATTTCAACTTTATTGGTTTGAGCGGTTAATCCTTCAATCGTTATTTGCTCATTACCTCCTATAAAAACTAAATTGCCACAATCTGCTTTTTCATTCCCAGTATTGTTGTCCCCATCCACCATAACGGATGTTTCTTTATAGCAATAATTTTCACCATCAAAAAGATTAACCTTTACCGTATACCTTCCTTTAGATAAATTAGGAATAATTTGTACTTCCGTACAATCATCCTCACAAATGATAATGGTTTGATAGTCGGTATTTTGACCAATAATTTCAACTTTAGATAAAAGCGTTAAACCAGAAACGGTGATTTGTTCATTTTGCCCTAAAAATTGTAAATCTTCACAATTATTTGTACTAGCCACAGGACAGATTCCTTCGTCATTATTACAAAAAGGGCTAAAATTCCCCCCATTTGGTAAGTCAGGGTTATTGAGTAAATCTATCGTGTAAAATTTTATCGGTGGTAGACTTGAACACCAAGTTTTTAAGGAACTAGGAAAGCAACCACTTAATAAATTATTATTCATTCTTATTTGGACGGGAACAAGGGTGCTAATACCAATTCCAGCATATTCAGGAGGAATAGCCCCTTCAATTTGATTATTCGTAAAAGATAGGAATTCAATTTCAGCTAAATCTCCTATTTGAGGAGGTAAACTTCCTGATAAGTTATTATCATTCAATAATAGTACAGAAAGATTTGTTAGATTGCCTATGGAACTGGGTAGTTGTCCAGTTAATAGATTGTTGTCAAGTATCAATACCCTTAAAAAATTTAAACTCCCAATTTCTGTAGGAATCATACCAGTTAGACCATTTTCATCAAGCGTGATACCAGTTACTCTATTCTGTTGATTACAACTGACCCCAAACCAATCACAAACTTGACAATCAGATAAATCCCATTTTTCAGTCCAGTCCGTTCCATTAGTAGCATTATAGAAAGCCACTAAAGCAGGGTAATCAGGATGGTCACAAATGTCATTTTGAGCAAGAGAAATGGGAAGAAAAGCTAATAGGAAAAAATATCCTAATAGGCATAGGTGTTTGTTACTGTTCATTGTCTTGTTTTTATCAGAAGGGGGATAATAAATAAGGAGGGAAATAAAAGAACAATTTACAAATAATCTAGATTTAAAGCAATTAATAGTTATAAGAGCAAGTTCATTTTGACAAATCTATTTTCAAGAAAAGGCTTAGTAAAAAATAAGTGTCCTATTTAACAAATTAAACAGAACACTATTTATACTCGAATGGTCTCAATATCGAATATTTAGCTTAAAGCAAAGATGTAGCCAAAGGCTGTACAAAATAATGTTATCCCGAATTACCAGAATACTAAAAATAGCACCGATGTTATCTGCTCTAGATTTGATGATTAATGACGTCTTTTTATTCCTTATTCCTATCTAAGAACGCTATTGCCCATTATCTATGATAAACTGCCGAGTAATCGGTTTTCTATTTTTCGCCTCAATTATCAAAAAATATATTCCATTAGGGTAGGCACTTGTATTAACTTGTAGCTGCTGATTATTGCTATCTAAAACTTTCGTGTCCATTTCTAAACCAATTCGATTGAAAATGTGAATTGTTCCTTCCAATGGCGTAAAATGACCAATATTTAGATTCAAAACATCTTTGGCAGGATTTGGGAATAGTGTGATTGAGGCTTTATCTAAAAAGTATTTTTCAGCGCTAATAGTAGAATACCTAAAGCCACCATCTATAAATAACTGTTTGATGCGATAATAATTAGTACCATAGTCAGGTGCATTATCTAATTCCTTATAATGGAAATCTTGTAGATAGTTAATCTCTTGTAGTGACTCAAAAAAGACACCATCCATAGATTTTTCAATAATAAATTTGTCCGTTTGGCTGACCTGTCCAGCAACCCATTCTAATTGGATAGTTTGTTGATTTACGGTAGTTGCTAATTCAAAAATATCAGTTGAAATCGAGCGAGAACGAGCAGAGCTTAATAAATTAATATATTTACTACAAGCATTAACGCCGCCATAAACTTTGACATTATATCTACTTGGAGGTAAGTCCGTTACTTTTTTAGCGCTACCACAACTCGACCAACAACTATAAACTTCTTTCCATCCTCGATTAATATCTTGAATAGAAAAGCGGTATGCACGACCAGCTACACCAGACATAATAATTTGCCCATTGCCATATTGAATATTGATTTCTCCACAAGAAACAGTTTTAAGAGTGGTATTTTCGTTGTTAATATCTCCTTTACAGGTACAACCATCTGCCTGAATTTTGTCATTGATAGTATTTGTATGACCATCATCACAAACGGTTCCTACCGTTTTAGGAAGATTAGCATCGTAAGGTGCACAATCTTCATCATCACAGACCCCATCATTATCACTATCTTCACAACCAGGAATTGTACTGTCATTGGTATTATTTTCAAGGACAGTTCCTTCTTCCAATTGAAGAGGGGTACCATACGGTGTTAAACAGACCTGCTGCCAATTGGCATCAAATACTTTCACTAGATAGTTTCCTTTTGGTAAACCTGTTATTGTTTGAGTATGTCCACAATCATTGACACAAAGTTGCTTAACTTGATATTTTCCACCTGTAATATCAATGATTTCCATTTTTTTATAATTGACATCTACTTTACCCTTGATTTCAATAGTACCGTTGCCATAAGCAATAGTTAAATTACCACAACTTACTTGAGTCATGGACGCTTGGTTATGATCACTAAAACCATCACTTGTTGGAATTATTTCTCCTTTTTTATCATAAACATAGTCAACCTCATTTAGAGGTATGACAATAGGCATGCCTGATAATTTAATTTTGGCCATATTCCCACTTGCCTGAACGATATGATTGCCCACAGAACCATCTTTAGTGTTATCCCAACCAAGATAGGTATAAGTTCCGTTTTGTTTAACGGACCATTCTTTTAAAGGAATAGCCGTGAAAATATTATCTATTTTCGGATAACTTGTATTATTTTCTTTCATTAAATCATAAGCTCGCCAAGCAACTAAATGAGTAGGTTTTCCTTGACCATTATCTTTATTATAATCCCCAATTAAGTAAGCAAAAATACCTTCATCTGCTTGTTCTTCCATTACCTTAATAAAGTGTTTGCCACCAAAAGTTTGATTGAGTTTACGAATAGCTTTTAACGATTTTTTCTCGGCATGACTATCTTTATCTTGAAAACCAACAGAACAGTATAGTGTCTCTTCAGGATGGTCATAAAAAGCATAGGCGAAAGCTTTATGTACATCATACCTAGCGGCTAGTAAAAAAGCTCTTACTAGATAAATAGCTTGATTTGCTTGCCCTACGGAGTAGCAACCAGTATTGGTTTTAGAATTCCATCCAAACTCTGTGATATTTAATTTAGCATGTGGCATTTTTATTTCTATCCATTTTTTCATATTTTTTAAAGTGAGGAATAACCCATCATTGCTTTCAGGTATTCTTTTGACATGCTGGTCCTGACATAGGCTAGCCTTAGGAAAAGCATAATTGTGGATAGAGACATGATTAAAATAAGAACGGAGTGATTTTCCATTTTGATAATCATCGGGAATCATTACCTCTATGTATTGATTGGGGTCATCTCCACAACCTGGTGTTTTGGTATAAGCCTCAAAAGCAGCCGTAGATAATTTCATACGCCAATTATCGGGATTACTACTTTTATAATAACGAGTTAACCCATCAATAACGCCCCAACAAATAGCTCGATATCCTTCTTTTCCTGGTGTATCATCAGGTGTACCATTGATACCATCATCTCCCTTACCCCAAGGTTCATTACCCACTTCTAATACATCGACTAAACATTGTTTATTAGGATCATCAGGACAAAAAGTAATGGCAAAATTTTCAGCATAAGTAGCTGCGATACTACGAATATTACTAAAGCTACCACCCCATTCTTCTTGGGTGTACCATTTATTAGGGTAACCTCTACCAAAACCTGTTTTTGTACAAGGATTTCCTTCGGTTAATTTAGGAAAAATGGCCTCTAAAGAGGCATGAATAGTTTCCATTTTATACCCATTCTTCCAATCACAATAATGTGCTTTCCAATTTAAGAAACCATAAGGCTTAGATTTTTGGGTCTGGTTATCATAGCAAATTTGAGGCGCACAATTTTCTTGGTCATAGACTTTATCACAATTACAGGTATGTGGTAGAATGATTTGTTCATTAGGGAAAAAGGAATTACCATAGTCCGACCCCATGATATGAAAGCTCCGTAGATTCTTAATGACTCCCTTTCCTTTAAAGTCATTAGTATTTTGTCCAATCTCTTTACCTGCGTTGGCGCCAATTAAATTTTCAAGAGAGGTAGGATTAGGTTTGCTTTTTAGTTGAAGTTGGTGGTGAGGTTTTAACCATTCTTGCCCTAATAAATGAGGCATAAAATTGGTGAGCAATAAGCAGCAAATTAAAGCAATGCGATATAAATAGTGCATAGTAATAGCGAGTTTATTTATTTGGCAACGAGAAGTATTTAATCACCAATCCTATGAGCGGGAGGCTTAAAAGAGGTAATTTATAAAGGAGGGGATGTTAAATAAAGGCAAGAAGAATGCCAGAGATGCCTAATAGAATGGCATAAAAAATAAGGACTACCTTTCAAAAGATAGTCCTTATCCATTTTTATCTAAAAACCAAGGGAAACCAATACCGAAGTAGAATCAAGCAAAAAAGCCAATAATTTCACTCAAATGGGACGCATATACCAGAAATGGGACGTAATGACCAGCATTGAGACGTAGCGCCAAGAATGAGACTTTTAAAAGTTGCACTTTTGACCTATCATCGGATAACCTACTTATTTAAGAATACACATTCGTAGTGTACTTTTATGTAGGTTGAGGTGTTGTTACCTCAACTTACTTTTTAAAACTAGTATTCTTGACAATTCTTACCTTGTATCAGTTTCCCATAAAGTTATTTCTAAAATCAGTTGGCGATTGATTAAATGTTTTTTGAAAAACCTTCGAGAAATACGAAGGGTCTTTAAAGCCTATTTTATAAGTAATCTCTGTAATGTTATAATCACTAGAGGTTAATAATTTTTTAGATTTCTGGAGTCTTATTTCTTGCATAATCTGAGCAGGTGATTTTAAAGTAAGTGCGTTCATTTTTCGATATAATTGCGACCTACTGATTTTTAATGCCTCGTATAAATGCTTTAACTCCCAGTCTGAATGATGAGCCTGCGTTTCTAAAATAGTATAGACCTTTTTGATGAAAATATCATCTTTAGTAACATTTTCAATATCTTCCTGTTTGGCAAAATCTGCTAAGTTAGCATATCTAGTTCGCAACACTTCTCGTTTTTGGAGCAGATTTTTTACCCAAATCCGTAATTCTTCTTTATCAAAAGGCTTGGTTAAATAAGTATCTGCTCCTCTAGTCAGTCCATCTATTTTGCTTTCCTGTCCTGCTTTTGCCGTCAGCATAATAATTGGAATATGACAAGTACGTTCATCCGTTTTTAAAGTATGACAGAGTTCAAAGCCATCTTTACGAGGCATCATCACATCACTAATGATTAAGTCCGGAATAATTGCTATCGCTTTTTCAATACCTTGCTGCCCATCATTAGCAAAATGAATCTGATAATCGCTCCCCAAAACTGCTGCGGTAAACTGGGCTACGTCTTCGTTATCCTCTGTAATTAAAATTAATGGTTTATCAGCAGTCTCATTTATCTGATGAACCATTTGAGAGGGGCTAAGCGCCAATGTTTCTAGCTTACTATACCCTTCATAATTATTTCCTTTCTCCTTATTTATGATAGGTAAAACATCCGTTGCTGTTTGAGTAGCTTTGGTTTTGATAGGTAGCGTGGCGGTAAAAATGCTACCTTCACCTAAGTTACTTTCTACCTCAATGGTCCCTTCCATTAAAGCCACTAACTCCTTTACTAAAGCTAGCCCAATTCCTGTGCCTGTATTATTATTAGTGGCGGTTTGCACACTAAAATATCGGTCGAAGACTTTGGGAAGATGAATTTTAGCAATTCCTTCACCAGTATCACTTATTTGAATGTTTAATTTCTTCCCTTCTTGATAAACTCGATAATCAATCCTGCCGCCAATGGGTGTGAATTTAATCGCATTGGATAGTAGATTACTAATAACTTGTATCATTTTATCCCTATCATAATCCATTACGATAGGAATAGTAGGCAAAATACGGACTAGTTCCACGCCCTTTTTCTGGGCAGGAATACTAAAATCTTCATACAGTTCATGCAGTAGGGGTATAATATCATTCTGAGTAATATTTAATTGTAATTTACCTGCTTGCGCTTTTCTAAGATTCAGTACTTGATGGACCAAATTCAAGAGTCGATGACCATTTCTTTTAATAATACCAGCTTGTTGAATGATTGCCTCATTGGGCGCATCTTCTTCAATAAGTTCGGCATAGCCAATAATGGATGTTAATGGAGTACGAATCTCATGAGTAATATTAGAATAAATGGCCGTTTTTAAAGCATCGGTTTCTTTTAATTGTTTAGCCTCCCTTTGGGCATTTCTTCTACTTATATAAAAATGGTAAATACCGAAGAAAATGGCACTACCGAGCAACAGATACACAATATACGCCTCGGTGGTAAACCAAGCAGGAGGCCGTATGATAATTTTTAGTTGTTTTTCACTACCAGTAAATCCAACCCTACGAATTCTAAAATTATAGGTACCAGGTTGTAAACTATTAAAGTTGATTTGTTGAATACTTGGATTGGTTAAGTGCCAACTATCATGAATGCCTTCTAGTATATAAGAAAAACGCACCTTATCTGCTTGACAATAAGTGAGCGATGAGAAATGAATGATAAATTCATTTTGATGATGCCCAAGTTCTATTTGTGTTTGTCCAGGCTTTAATTCGTTATGTTCCTTATCCAGAAATTGAAATTTAGTAATGTAAACAGGAACAAATGTTTGGGGTTGAATCAAACAAGCAGGCTGGATTCGATAATAACTGTTTTTCTGCCCAAGCAGTAAATTGCCATTAGGCATTGGAAAAAAGCCGTGTTGGAAAAAACTATTGAAGGCTAATCCGTCCCGTTTGTTATAGACTTGAAAATAACCATCTGCTTTAGCTCCTAATGTTTTATCCAAAAAGTAAATTCCCTCTTGGGTGGTGAGCCAGAGCTTATGATTATGGTCAAAAATAATTTTATCAATTAAGGTATAAGGCAGATTATCCGCTTTGGGAAATAGTAAACTATCTTTAGAAGGATGTAATTTCATGAGCCCATCTTGCTTGGTAGCCAACCATAAGATTCCTGTACTATCTTGGGCTAAAGTATTGATTTCATGTTCAGCTGTAGTACCGATTTGCTGATAGGTAGAAATATTTAGGTCAAAATTGAAAAGACCTTTATTAGTAGCCAACCAGATATTATCTTCCCTGCCACCAATAATTTGATTAATCCGAATCTTTTCCTTAGCATCTTTTCCTGTATTTATGGAATAAGCTTTAATCATCGCCTCATCTGATAAAGGCGCAATAATTTGAATCAAAGCGCCATCATTAGTAGCGACCCAAAGATTATTATTAGCATCTTCATAAAAATCAATGACATTTCTTTGTTGTATCCCTAGCTCTGTTATTTTTGGATGGCTGAAGGGGACTAATTTTCCTTTTTGTTTATCTAGATAGAGTAGGGTAGGTCTTCTAAAGCCATCTTTTTCGTCGCCTTTATCACTTCGCCCACCGACCCAAACATTGCCACTTTTAGTAACTAATAGCGTAGAAAATATTTGATATTGTCCTTCATATCCTTCTAGGGAAATAGTTTTAGAAGACCAATCAGTTGGGTTGATTTCATAAAAGCCGTAACATCCATTCGCTACTGCATAAATCTTATCCTGCTTTACATCATAGCCAAAATCGGTTACATTATTATCAGACTCTTTATCCTTACAACTTTGTAAATCTAGTGGCATGGTAAAAAAGGCTTGACAGCCAGGATTGATATAAGAAACGCCAGCATCTTCAAAACAAAACCAGACCCTATTTTCGCGGTCTTTAAAAATTCGATTCCCTATACCGGACTTAATAGTAGTAGGGTTTCTACTATCATGTTGAAAGAAGGTGAATTTTTTAGTTTTGGTATTAAAAATACCACCACCCTTTTCCCCTGTTTGAATCCAGAATTCTTCTTTAGATTTACGTACCATCCCCTTGACATTATCTAGATAGCCTTTTCCTTTATAATCCTTCATATTGGGTTTGATATAGGTATGGTAGGTCCATTTTTTAGTAGGAATATGGAAAATGACGATACCACCGCCCCAGGTACTTAACCACAAAGTATCAGGACTTTCCATGAGTACGGAATTAACGGTCATTAAAGCAGAGCCTTCAGGAGAAGGAAAATGCTCATATTTATAGTTCGTTTTATTAAAGCGATATAAACCATTATTTCCTCCACACCAGAGGATATTATTGTCGGTGATATCACTTGTAATATCCACAATGGAATTTTTTCGAAATAGGTCTTCACTTTCTCCAAAATCTTTGATGGACAGTAAAACTATATCATCCTTTTGTTTATCATATCTAAACATCCCACTTCCATAAGAGCCAAGCCAAAAGATACCTTGCTTATCAGCATGCAATTTCATTAATCCCTTCAAATAGGGTTGATGTTGGAAGTTTTTGAAAGTTTCCGTTTTAGGGTCAAAGCGAGAGAGTCCTCGATTGTGTACCAAGAACCAAAGATATCCTTCTTTATCTTCGACAATATCCATAATGGAAGTACCCAAAATAGAAGTAGAATCTGCTCGATTGGGCATAAACCTTTTGTGAGTAACGCCATCCCATTTAACGAGTCCGTTATGTGTACCAATCCAAATGAAGTCTTTACTATCTTGAAAAACTTTCCAAACCTTATCATTCGGTAGTTCATTGGGTGCATCCAAGTGATTAAACTGGATATTATTGAAATGAATGCTATCCGTTTGAGCATAAATAATAGAGCTGAATAGACAGGCAAGTAGTGTGCATAGAAGGCTTAGTGACCTCATTGATGGGTATTTTGTGTAGATTTCTAAATGTGGAGGGGAGGGCAAAATTAGGGAGGTAAAGATGCTATTATTAGAGCAAAGAGAATGCCAAGAAAATGATTAGATGTTTATCCTATCTTTAAAGTCAATAGGCGAAATTTATCTTGAATAGACTTAAAATCTACGATTTTGTAAATTCAAAGGATTAATGCATCCCGTCCGTAAACGGTTCACAAACAGCGTTTGCTAATGCTGACGAATATTTTTTTGAATTTTTAGTTGGAATAGATTTTTATCTAAGATAATCAAACGCTGTTTGTGAACTGCTTTAGCGGATGGGAGGCTAAGTGTTGGGGTAGTAATTATACCATTATTTAGTAGTTGCATTTTTTGAATATTATTTAGGTCTACCTCATTAATTTGAGTGGGGATTTGTTTTAAGGTCAACGCTTGATTTTGAAAAATTTGGATATGGTCTTTCTGAATTTTAAAGCTTTTCTTTTTCCCTTCAGTAGTAAGACTTCGTTATTTTGCAGAAGATTGATTAGTTTTTTAGGGTTTATTTCCTGTGCTATATTGATACTTTTTGGTGCTTTCAAGTTTTCTCTTTTTACGTATTGGATAATGACTAAAAATAATGAAATTAGATGGGTAAAGCAAAAGATAAGTAAGTAAATTAGGCGGATAAATATTATAAATTGAAGTTGATTTTTTTGGACTTTCTCTTCGAGGCGGAGAACTTTGAGCTCAACATTCGTTTCGATCCTCTGGACTAATTTTTCAAATTCCTCTCCGTATTCCTAAGTCGGAAATGGCAAAATGTCAAAAAACATTTAGACTTTATTTCAACTATAAAAATGGCGACTCTTCTAAGTTGTCCTCTTCTCTTAGCTTTCCCATTTTTCAGTTGATTGCATATCTCCCTAACCGATTAATGCTAATCGTTTAGGATCCAAGAGATAATTAATCAACTGATGAAGTCGTCGAAAGTCTATCCACTCTTTAAGCTTGATGTGATTCGCCTTTCCAAATCCATTGAGGTTACTCCCTTTTTGTCAGAACAAAGCTATACTCAAAGCAATCATATCTGCAAGGGTCGCCTTCGGACTACCTTCTAATTTATAAACAAACTAGTAAGCTAATGTTCAAATTTAGAGGTAACACTTTGATATGTAGTGGGGTGCAATAAATGAAAAGTGCCGTCAGAGAGACGGCACTAACTCAAACAAATAAACACAAAAACTACTTTTTTGGGGTTCGGCAATCATGGCTAAAGTAACGTAACGTTTGTGGCTTTTTTTCTGTTTTCCACTTCCTCTATTTCAAAAGAAACTTTATCACGTTCTTTTATGTCGCCCTTTATTTCTGATATATGTACAAATAAATCACCTCCTCCACCATCAATTGTAATGAAACCATAGCCTTTCTCTTCACTAAAAAATTTTACTCTTCCAGTTTTCATTTCTAAATATTAATTGCAAATATGACAAAGGTAATAACTTTACAAACGAATAGGGGTAATGTTATGCAAAAATGTGGCTAGGAAATTGTATAATAAGATAGTGTTATACGTAAAAAGTTAGAAATGGATTAAGGGTTTTATTTTCTATAGTGAGACCTTTTTTCCTATTCTATTTTACCCTTAATCCTACCCTCATTTTTCTGATTGCCCACTATAAATTTTACTAGTAACTTTGTGTATAGAACAATTAACGTTTATTAGGAATTCTGGCTAATCAAAAGTTAAATGAACGACATTGAAATTAAAATAATTTCTGTTTGCGAATTACTTGAAAATCAAGAAGAGTTTAAAAACCGAATTAGAACTGTTTCCAAAGAAATTGGAAGTGAGAGAATTAACCAATTAATTAATCTTTGTCAAAAAAAAATCGAAAAACCCCAAAAAGTAAACTTCTCGAAAGAGTTATACAAAATTCACAAAGTATCGAATTGGGATGTGTTATGCCGTAGAGTAATTTTCAATATCATATATGAACATAAAGCAGAAGCAGTTCCGTATTTAATTAAGAATCTTACTAATAATGAAAATTTAATATCAGCTAATTGTATAGCTCAACTTTGCAAAATAGCATCCGAAGGAATTGGCCGAGATTATATTCTGAATCAAATTTACAATCGACGAAAAGTGCTATCAGAAATTTCCAAGAGGATGTTGGTTCAAGGATTGATTATAATAAAAGACAATGAAAATGTAGATAAAATATATGAGGATATAATTGAAGGAAGTATAGAGAATGAAAGTTCAACAGAGGATATCGTTCAAATTTATAGAAACATTAATTTTTGGTCAAAATCAAATCAACAAAAAACAAGAAAGTACTTAGCTTATTTAAGAAAAATAGTCAATGGAATGGCTGAAAAATATTTTGATAAGGATTTAGAATTATTCTCTCCTGAATTTACCAAACAAAGACATGAATCTGTGAAAATAAATTCAGCCATTTTCTATTATCAAATTGAACCTACCGAAGAAATTATGGATAAACTAATTTACTGGAAGGATAATGCTAAATTTGAAACAAATAAAAAAAGAATAAAAGACTGGCTTCAATAATCTTGGATTATTGTATCAAAAACACCTCACTAACCACTTTTATTAATAGTGGGGCATCATAGACCAAAATCAATCGTTCAACGGTCGGAGCAACATTTTTCTAAATGCCTGATAATCAGCCATTGAGTATTTTCCAAAATTTGCTGATTTTCGCTCTAGCCCCATTACTCTAAGGATAATGTTACCTCTCTTTTTTCGACATGCAATCTTCTCTATTAAACCATTGCAGAAATGAAAAAAGGCAAGCCCAGAGCCTGCCCTTCAAACATACTTGTTAAGTGATAACCAAAGGTACTGCCTCTCTACTTGCAGCACCTCCAAAAACCAAATGAAAACAAAAATCTTTATATATAGATAGATATAATTCTTATTTAAGAAATGAAAATGAAATCGAGGTCGAGACTAATTACTAAGTAGAGAGAAACGACCCCGTTACAAAGAGAGAATCATAAAGGCTACATAAAGATATGTATTTTTTGGATATATAGTCAGGCTAATTAAAAAATCTTCTCTTCAAATTCTAATCAGATTTAATTTTTATTTTTGCACTAAAGATAATTAATATTACCAAACTAAATAAACTTTCCAAAATGGGCATGAGAAGGTTCGTTTTCGATGATGAACAACGCTATAGACAATTTATCAAAATCTGGGAATCACTTGGATTCCATTTCGCTGTTAAAAGAGATTGGTTTTGCCCTAACCTTATACTTGTGTATTTGTTAAATTCGAGTAGTAGCTAATTAAACATTCCATAGGCAAGGGTTTTAGATAACGCCAAAAAGTTTGAGCGCACCGATAACACCAGCAACGGCGGCAATTTGACCACCATATATCTAATTTTTCAAATTCCTCTTCGTATTCCTAAGTCGGAAATGGCAAAATGTCAAAAAACATTTAGATTTTATTTCAGCCATAAAAATGGCGACTCTTCTAAGGTGTCCTCTTCTCTTAGCTTTCCCATTTTTCAGTTGATTGCATATCTCAGGATTAGAGACGTGTTTATTGATTTTCGAGTTAATGTTCTTATTCTATTTTTCTAGACTTATCAGCTATTTTTTGTAATTCTTGAATCGTTTTGGAGCGTTTCAGAATAGGATAAACAAAGTTGTAAGTATCTGTTAATAATCTTTTACGCTCTTCTAATTCTTCCACATCCCATTGAATCAACATGGCATCAACTAATTCCAAACTATTCATAACTATTAAGTCAAGAACACTTGCAAAATCTCTTTGGTTACGGTCGGTAGGGGCATCAGGATTATTTAATCGCCATTGTCTAGCGGTGAACCCAAATACAATTTCATTAATCATATCAGCTTCCGCAGCGAAAGGTAAGCGTTTTTTGTAAGGTTGGGGGTGGGTTAATAATCGCTCATCTACTTTAGATAATAAGGAAGTAATTAGGACAGAATAGGAACCTGCTGTAATGAAACGCTTAATGTTGAAAGGATCACCAAGCCTCATTTGCTCATCTGCTTTGAGACGTTGAAATTCTTTATATAAATATACCTTAAACTTGGGACTTAACCAAGAACAGAATTCTAGAGCTATATCACTATGCGCATAAGTACCTCCATACCGACCACTTTTAGCAATTATGCCAATTGCTCCAGTTTGTTCTATGAAAGCACTTGCTGATATTTTAGAACGATTAATAGATGCAAATTTTCTAAAGGTAGTCATCTGACTACCTTTAAAATTAGGATTATGTACTTCTTCCCAAGTTTCTAAGTAGGTAATGGTATTTTGATTACGTAGCCAACTTTGTATTGTAACATTAGGTTTGTTATCGCTACTACTTTTTGCAATATCGGTAATAGAAACATATCCATTTTTATCAATAGCTATATCAATCCCTTCAACTCTTAAATTCTGATTTGCCATGTAGTTAATTTTTTTCAGAAAGACATTTCTTATATTTATCAGAATTGATATTTAGGTAAGTCCGTTATTGCAAAGATAGTAAATTTTTAGGTTTAAGAATCTGTATTATACAAATTCTAAGGATAATATCTTCCCCCTCAGAACCTATGTTTTTCTTGATATAACACATCTATTTCAGCTTGCTTGATTTCTAATCCCATCGAATTCGATGGAATTAAAATTAGGGTTATTTAATTTTTCCCACACGCCTAAAAATTCGACAGCATTGAAATTGTCATTTTTGAATATTTTCTAATGCTTGAAATTACGCTAGTTCTTTTGATTATTATTGATAAAACCTCTTCCTGCTAAAATTGCCATTTGTCTTTTGAGATTATTTTTGGCAAATTTACTCAATTCTGCTAAGCGTTGGTCATAATCTGCTCCTTTGCTAATCATAATTTTATTGAGTGCTTCTATACTCATTCTAGTAGTTACTTCAAATATAGAGGCATGGTCAATAATACTTCCTTTTTTAGTTGGATTTTGTTTTTTCCATTCTTCATTGGTTATTCCAAACAAAGCCAAATCTAGTAAGTTTTCCTCATACATAGTAAGGTCTAGTCTAAGATAATCTGTATATGATTATCAAGGTTATAAAAAACTTTTCTAATTTGATAGTCTCTAAATGGAAGATTTTGCTTTTGCAAAAAAGTAAAAATTTCTAGGTAAGTCCGTAATGTAAAAGTACTAAAAATTGTTGATTTTTAATAACTGTAAATCCAAAGGGTCAATAGCCAACCCTTCAAAGAGCACTTCATAATGTAAATGTGCAGCCGTACTTTTTCCCGTATTTCCAACCAGCCCAATTTTTTCACCTGCCTCCACCTTTTGCCCTTCCCGAATAAAAAAATTGGCTAAATGATAATATAGGGTTTGAAACCCAAAGGCATGATTTATTATAATAAAAAGTCCTCTTTTTCTATCATAATCTAGCTTTTCTACAATTCCATCTGCAGTAGCATAAACCGCAGCTTCTTTTGTTATTGTGGCAATATCAATTCCATCATGAAAAGTTGAATCTTTAGTGATGGGGTCAACACGCCAACCATATTTTGAAGAAATATATTTAAAGTCAGCTTTACGGATAGGGTGGAGTAAGGGCAATTGACTTGGAAGGGTATCCTTATTAGGAATAATTAGGTTAGCACAAAGCAAAAGTAGCTTAATCATAGTAAAATTACTTAGCGTATTTTATGCCCACCCACCCGTGAGATTTATTTTTAGTTGACCTACGAAAATGTTTTCGTTTTTTATTAATGCTGATTTTTGTAAGTCGTTTAGTTCTATATTCTTAAATTGTGTAGGAATTTGGTCTAAGGTGAGCATTTGATTTTGGAATATTTGGATAAAGTCGTTCTGAATTTTAAAGGTTTTCTTTTTTCCCTTCAGTAATAAGACTTCGTAATTTTGTAATAGATTGATTAGTTTTTTTACGGCAATTCCGTGAGCGATATTGATAGTTTTTGGTGCTTTCAAGTTTTCTCTTTTTAAGGATTGGATAATGTCTAAAGATAGTTAAAATTGATGGATTGAGCAAAGGAGAAGAAAGAGAATGGATAGTCTTAATAAAAAGTATTAGAATTAAATGTTTTAATCCACCCATCCGCTAAAGCGGTTCACAAACTGCGTTTGTTCATCTTTAAGGTCGGAGTTCTGCAATCTCGGTAGTCACCTCGGTACTGCGTACTGATTTTTCAAATCAATCTCCGAGTTCCTAAGCCAAGAAGAGGCAAAATGGCAAACCATTTAGACATTATTTTAGCCGCGAAAACGGCAACCGCTCTTACGTGTTTTACCCTCTGCTTATAGCCATCGCTGCGTGTCAGCTGATTTCATCTCCCCCTAACCGATTAATGTTAATCGTTCAGGAACCAAGGGATAATCAATCAACTGATGAGGTCGTCGGAGTTCCTTCCGATCTTTAAGCTTACTACCCTTCGCCTACCCAAATCCATTGAGGTCACTATCTCCCTTTTTTCCAGAACAAAGCTATACTCAAACTGGCAATATCTGCAAGGGTCGGTGCTACTCACCTAAAGCATAATTTTTTTGGCTCAAGGCTTCACCTTCCTTCGTCAGGTCAAATAAATTCCCCTTTTCCCTTGCATACATTTCCACTCCGAGTATGGACGCAGTTCTGTAAAAAGGGAGATAACCTCAATTAAGAATTTGGCAAAGCAAAAAGTAGCAAGCCAAAAGACCATAAACTCCGCTTCCGATTAAGGGAGAATTTTTCCTTATTATGAAAATGGCTTTTAAAAACATTCAACTATGAGTAGTACAACAATCAACCAAGTAGTTACATCAGCAGAAACCGCAGCATCAGACAGTTTAAACCGATATTTAGACGAAATGTGTGAGATAGTAGTAGAAAAAGAATTATTTGAATTACAGATGCTAGAAAAGACTTTTGATGTATTTGTCAATTATGCACCTTATGATTTTACACCCTTTAACCGAAGAAATAGACCGAAAGGAGCAGGTTGTATTATGGAATTGATTAAAAAGAAGTCATTTGAAAAACACCAATATAGGATAGTCGTCAGACCCAATGCCACCAGCGAAATGATACAAGCGGCTTTAACGATGATTGTATTACGATTTTAACAATTTTGGACATGTTTGGAGTGTCTTGACTTTATAAAGGCACTCCTTTTTCCTAAAAACAGAACTATGAGAATTATCAACGCAACCAATAAGGTACTGGCGAACTATGGGCTAGTAGCTACAGAGCAAAATATAAAAAGAGCCTATTGGAGATACTGCAAGAGACGGGGCGGTTTTGATATAGGTTTAGACCATCAATCTTATATACTCGCTGAATATCTTAAACTTAATCGAATAGCTGACAGAAAACCCCTTAAACATGAATCATCAATCTAATTGCTGTAATGCAGTCTTGATAGATTTATCTATCAATGGTAAGGGAAGTTGTACTAGTTGTGGGAGCGAATCAAATCCAGTAATGGATTTAAGGCATCCACTTACATTCAATCCCTTTTATCTACTGCTTATTATGATACTCAGTCGAGTAAGATATAACAATTTATTTTCAATTTTTTATTAACCAATATTATTCATTTGTGTACCCCAAAATTAAAAGGGTGCATACTAAAACATTTATTATGTCAAACAGATTAATGCCAATTTCAGACCCTGCAAAATTCATTGGAGAAAACGGTGAAATTATTACTCCTCGCTACATCGTAGGAGAGCCTAGAGATTACCGCCTAAATTTAGGTAATGGCGTGTTAACCCTCGGTGGAGGAAAACAAGTAACCGAGCCAAAAGCATCCTTTAATGTATTACCCATTGCGGTGCGAGCCATAGAAGGGGCAATATTTGGACAACCTGCCAAAAAGTGGTTTGAAGTTTATTTTATCAATGAAGCTGGACATTTAGGGATTTTCCTTTTTCACGGTTTTTCCGTTGATAATTTGAACCGAGCATCGAAGGAGTTGCGCTATGACGAAACCAAGCTTTGTGAGGTCATTTGGACAATTCGATTAGTTGAAAAAACCAATCAAACCCAGAAAAGTACCTACTACATGGCAGAGTTTAGTTTTGAATCCGTGAAAGCCGAGGACTTAGCCACATTGAAGGCAATACAGGAAAACATCAAAGAAGAATATGGAGCTATATACCGACAGGACACTAAAGGTTCAAAGACTTTATACTCCGAAAATTGGTGTATTTCTGAGGACGCAGTAACGCCAAAACCTGCATTAGCTGAACAGGTTGCTAAAGAAGAAGTTTTGGAACTAGAAACAGTAGCAGAACCAAAAGTTACTGCAAAGCCAAAGGCTAAAACAGCCAAGAAAGAATTGGTAGTTGCCACCGCTTAATTATTGACTCACAGCAGGGGAGCAATTTATTTTCTCCCCTGCAAAAACCTACTAAAACTGTTTTTACAAACGAAATATATTATGCAGAATTCAACACAACTATTAGCCAATTTAGCCCAGTTTACAGGTACAACCCAATGGTTTAAACATCCCCTATTTTCCAAATTTAGATACACCGATGGAGTACGCTATTTGGCTATCAATGCCGAATGTTATTGGTTACTAGAATTTATTTTTGGGCATCAATCAAATGCTAAAATTAAAAACACCCCATTTCAAGTTTGGAAACTGGTCAAAGATGGTAGTAAGGCAATAATTACTATTGAGGATGGGAATGATAATCTGGTTAAAACCTTTCGATTAAATTACACCTCTTTTCCATTGGAGGAATATACACTTTGGATGATTGATGGAGTTTTACTTTTAAAATCCGAATATTAAATCACTACATCAAACCTACACTAAAAGGGGGATTTCAAAATAAGAAGGGTATTATTTAAATATATCCTTATTGTTTACTATTTTAGTGTTGAATTAATTACTCTTTTTAGGGGAGCATTTTTGGTCCTTCTTTTTTACACCAATACGTGTATTTTTTGTTTTTAAAATTTGCTACCTACCCGCTTTTTTTCGGTGGCAAAAGTTTTAGAAAAAAATAACAAAACTTTTGAGCCACCGAAAAAAAAGATTGCTACTAACTAGACGTTTTGCCTTTTCTCAATATCCATCGCTGCGTTTCAAATACTTGCATATTCCTCTAAATTGTCATGGTTTTTGTTGATAAAAACACACGCCAATTCAGAAACTAAGGAATAATTAAGCATTTGAGGAGGTCGTCGGAGTTCCATCCTATCAGTATGCTTATTCCTATTCGCCTATCCAAATCCATTGAGGCATTTCTCTCCCTTTTTTTCAGAACAAAGCTATATCTCAACTGCAAATACCTTCAAGGGTTGGTGCTACCCACCTAAAGCATAATTTTTTTGGGCTAAAGGTTTTCAACCGCCACAAATAAATTCCCCTTTCCCCTTGCATATATTTTCAGTTGGATATGAACGCAAGTTCTGTAAAAAGGGAGATACCTCAATTAAGAATTTGGCTAGACAAACAGCAATAAGCCAACTGACAGTAAGCTCCGCTCCCGAATGAAGGGAGAAATTTCCTTATTATGAAAATGGCTTTTAAAAGAAAATTACTATGAAGAATCCACAAGAAATATTACAGGGTTTAGGTCAATTTGGAGGAGAGACAGTTTGGTATAAACCACTTTTATATCCTCATTTTTTATATACAAAAGGTGTAAGATGCCTCGCTGCTAATACAGGTTGTTTTTGGTTATTAGATTTTATTTTTTCTAATCAGTTACTTCCTGCTATTGCGGAACAAGAATTTCAAGTATGGACAATTGTGAAGGATGGCAATAAGGCAACCATTACGGTTGGTGATGGAAATGATAATGTAATAGAAACCTTTATGCTTTTTAATACTTCTTTTCCCTTAAAAAAATATACCCTTTGGTTTATTCAAGGGCGGCTAATCTTAAAAACGGAATATTGATTTTAGAAACAAATAGGAGCGGAAATAGATTTCTCTCCTACCAAAACCTTAGTGTAAAGATGCTTAGAAATAATGATACAATTATATATACCCTTTGGACTTGTGATGCTTGGATAGCTAGTAAATCCTTTTCGTTGAAGGGTATTTTCTCTAGTAAAGAAAAAGCTATAGATACTGCTAAAACCAAAAAATTATTACAAAAAGACACCTATGTAGTCATTTATGCAGGTGTATTAGATAATTATGATGACACGGAGCAAAAGATATTTTCTACCGAGTTTAGTCAAGACAAGTCACAATTAACTAATTAAAAATGGCAAAATTCATTATAGATATATGCAATTGGCAACCAGAGTTAAAAGACACTTGGAAGTTATTTGAAGATTTGGCGTATAGAAGAGCATACAGCCAAGTATTTAGCGACCTCATAGAAAGAATGTTATCTCGCCAGACAGTTAACTTTGAAAATGGGCAATTACTTTCCAAGCCTTTTATACCTAAAGACTATTCACAGAAAGAATTAACAGCATTAGATAACATTATTCTTTCTTTAGAAAAGGAATACGAAAAAAGAGTCTGGTTTCGTAAGGAAAAGGGGGAACGCAGACCTAACCAATGGTATGACCCTCTTGGAAGTCTCTACGAGGCTTGTTCTTCAAGGTCTCAAAAATCCGCAATGGGACAATATTTTACGCCTGTCCATCTAATAGATATGATTGCTCAAATGACCTTTATGGAAATGCCAGACAAGCAATTTTTTACCATGAACGAACCAGCTTGCGGTTCTGGTCGCTTTGGAATCGCTACTGCAACCCATATAGGCAGTCAAGGCATACCAAGTTACATCTGCCAAAATGATTTGGATTCAATTTGTGCAAAAATGACAGCTATAAATATGACTTATAATGGCGTAGTCGGCGAGGTGATTTGCATGAATGGACTTGATATGGAAGGTAATACCTTTCGATTTGGCTATAAAATATGCCCTGTTTTATCCTTTTTTGAGCCGAAGTATTGGAATAGTATCCGTTTTAAGATGTACCGAACAACTAGAAAATGGGCAGAATTTCAATATGTTGCTGTACCAGCTAACTATGAACAAACCCATACGAGTAAAGTAAATGCAAGAGCTTTAGAATTGATGGAACAAAAGACTATTGCTACCAATAAAGCAGAACAGAAAAAAGCCATTCAAGACCTAAAAGCCCAAGTACAAGAAAATTTGAAAGATACTCTTTTTGAAACGGATACAAGCCAGCTAGATAATATTCGATTAGGTACATCCGTACCAGTAAAATCTAATAAAAAGGCACTTGTGAGACCAAAGATAGAACAGCCAAAGTTATTTTAAAAGAAATATTTATAAACAATTAGCACCATAAAACTATGAGTAAATATATTGAATCAACTATGGTTTGGAGAGGGATTGATATTACCGTTAGATATAGCCGAAACTACTTTGAGAAAAGTGAAGAAATTATGGGCTACCGTTTAGCGCATCTTGAGGTAATAGCAGCTGATAAAACACCATTACCTTTTACGGAGTCGGGTTATAGGTCTCATTTTACGGCTGCAGCTGAGATTGAAGAATATGGAACACCCATGGATTTTGTGAAAGCATGGTTGATAGAAACGGCTAAAAGCAAGGCATGGAAAAAGCATGTTGAGCAGCGTAATATATTGACTTTGTTTTAATGATATGATTATAATAATTGTATCCAAAACCTCAAATCCAAACGGGTTATGGCAGGATAGCAACATCGAGATGCTATCCTGTCAATAAGATTTTTTGAGCTATAATTCGCCCTGATGTTTGCATCAAAAAATCGGAAATGGGCGGTTGAAAATGCTTAATAAATTGCCTGAAAATTAGTATCTTTAAACCAAATAAATTCAAACAATATACTATGACTTTTGAAACGGCTAAACAATTAAGTATTAAAGAATATCTTGCTCAATTGGGGCATCATCCTACCAAAGAACATAGAGGACGATTGGCTTATTTTTCTCCTTTTCGGATAGAGAGTGAACCTTCTTTTTTTCTCAATGAATCGGGCGGAGATAACCAAGAAGATTTATGGAATGACTTTGGAGAAGGGGAGGGAGGTACCATTATTGAGTTGGTAATTAAATTGAATAGTTTATCCAATAAGTCTGAGGCTCTTAAATTGTTAATGGGTAATCAACAGCCATTAAATTTACCGAAGCCAGCCGCCAAACCAAAAGCAGAAAACCCCATTCAAATCAAAAATGCCAACCCGCTCAAAGATGAAAAGTTAATTCAGTATATCACAGAAGAACGGAAAATCCCTATAGGTTTAGCCAAGCATTACCTGCAACAAGTGTGGTATCAGATGGAGGATAAGTATTATTTAGCGATTGGTTGGGAAACCAAAGGTGGTTATGAGTTACGGTCAGGTAAAGGATTTACTTTCAAAGGTTGTAGTGGCAAGAAAGCGATTACTTTAATACCATCTAACAAAGACTGTTTATATATTTTTGAATCCATGTTTGATTATTTGTCCTACATAGTTCTGCACTCTAGAGTTATTAGAAAACGGATTATTTTTTTAGATGGAGAGGTAATTATTTTGAATACTACTTCAATGGTCAAACGAATTATTCCCTACCTAGCAAAGCGACAATTTTCAGAAATCCTTTCCTTTTTTGATAATGATAGAGCAGGTGAGAAGGGCTTGACTCTTTTGCAAGAGCAGTTTAAAGTGAAGCAGCAAACCTTTTTCCAACAATTTAAGGACGTAAATGAATACCTAAATACCAATAGCCGGATTTATTAAATCTAGAATCGGCAAAATGCCAAGTCATTTAGACCTTATTTCAGCCATAATATGGCGGTAGCCCTAACGTGTTTTCCTAGCCGCTTATGACCATCGCTGCGTTTCAGCTGATTTCATATTCCCCTAACCGATTGTGCCAATCGTTCAGAGTCCAAGGAATAATCAATCAACTGATGTAGTCGTCGGAGTGCTATCCTATCCTTCAGCTAGTCACTCTTCACCTTTCCAAATTCATTGAGGTCACTATCTCCCTTTTTCTCAGAACAAAGCTATCCTCAAATTGGAAACATCTGCAAGGGTCGGTGCTACTCACCTAAAGAATAATTTTTTTGGCTCAAGGCTACACCTTCCTACGTCAGGTCAAATAAATTCCCCTTTCCCCTTGCATACATTCCCACTCCGAGTATGGACGCAGTTCTGTAAAAAGGGAGATAACCTCAATTAAGAATTTGGCAAAGTAAAAAGCAACAAGCCGAAGAACAGCAATCTCCGCTCCTGAATAGGGAGAATTTTTCCTTATTATGAAAATGGCTTTTAAAACAGAACAAAATGAACAGTTTCTTTAGTGTTTCAGAAATCGAATTAACCTACAAAAGCAAGGTAAAGGCAAGCGATCGACCACAGATTATTACTTCCCAAAATGCATTTGACGTCTTCCTTCACAATTGGTCTGACCAAATCGAAATACAAGAAGAGTTTAATATTTTACTATTAAATCAAGCGAATCGAGTAATAGGTTTTTATAATGTTAGTAAAGGGGGTAGAGCCTCAACAATAGTAGATGCAAAGGTTGTTTTTGCAGCTGCATTGAAAGGAAATGCAGTTTCGCTCGTGTGTGGACATAATCATCCGAGCTATAGCTTAATTCCAAGCTTACAAGATATAGAATTAACAAAAAAGCTAGTAGCAGGGGCGAAGCTATTAGATCTAAAAATCCTAGACCACTTAATTATTACCCCAGTAGATTATTATTCCTTTGCAGACGAAGGCAAGATATAAAAACTTGATGTCCCGATCAAAAAATCGGGGCATCTTCAACCTCTCATTATTTAATCATATTTAAAAATAATTAAAATGAACAACGCAACAGTTGAAACTAAGACTAATGCTGTTACTAAGGAAAATCAACCAAAAAGAGACCTTTACCAAGAGGTGACGGATAAAATTATAGGTTTATTAGAAAAAGGAGTAGCACCTTGGCGGCAAACTTGGAGTAGTTACGGTTTAGCACGTAATTATGTGAGTGGTAAAACCTATAATGGTATCAATAAAATTTTGATGAATAACACTATCCATCCAATTCCCTATTTCCTTTCATTCAAACAGGCGAAAGCGTTAAACGGTACAATCAAAAAAGGGGCAAGAGGAGAGATGGTATTTTATTTTAACGTCTTTTACAAAGATGCTAATAATAAAACGATTTCAGAAGAACAAGCTAAAACGCTAAAAGCAGCAGGACAGGATTTTAAGAAATTAAGTACTCTTCGCTATTTCCATGTTTTCAATGTGGCAGATATTGAAGGAATTGAATTCCGTATTCCAGAAGTAGAGTTAAAAGAAAACGAACAGATTGAAAAATGTGAAAGTATTATTGAGCAGATGCCAAACCGTCCAGAAATTAGATTTGTCAATGCAAATGAGGCTTATTATAATTCAATTGAGGACTATATTAACATGCCAGATATTAAGCAATTTACTACTTCCGCTGAATATTATACCACTTTATTCCATGAGGCAATTCACTCAACAGGACACAAGGAAAGGTTGAGCCGTAAAGGTATTACCGAGCCTAATAAATTTGGTTCAATTCCATATAGCCAAGAGGAATTAGTGGCAGAAATGGGCGCAGCTTTTTTGAGTGCAGAGGCAGGAATTAATTATGGGGAAATAGTAGAAAATAATGCTGCCTATTTGCAAGGATGGCTTAACAAACTAAAGGAAGATAAACGCTTTATTTTCCGAACCGCAGCGAAAGCACAACAAGCCGCAAGATATATTTTAGGAAGTAACGAATAAAAGCCAAGTTCATTTTGATTCTCTCCCCGTTTTGCTTTTAGTGAAATGGGGAATTTTAGTGTGTTTGTTGTTGTGGTATTCTAGCGAGTTTGGATTTGACAGACTTATTTTTTTATTCTAAAATAGCCAAATCCAAACGGGGTCTGGCAGGACAGGTGCATCGAGCAACCTATCCTGCCAGTAAGATTTTTTGAGCTATGATTTGCCTTGAAGGTCGTTTCAAAAAATCGGAAATGGGCGAATAGTGATTTTAAAGTAAATATTTTATACCTTTGAATAGATAATTCAGCACATCCTCCTAAAATGGCATTAAGAAACCAAGACCACCAAGTGGCGCAGTTAATAGATACTTTTGTTAAAAATATTTTAGCGAAGGGTGGGGGAGAAGAAGGAATATTAGCAGGGATGATGCCTTATATGCAAGGATTCAAAGGAATCATGGATAATGCAGCAGCAGGAGAGATGGATATGTTGGCTAGTCAGTATGATGGTTTTCGTCGATTTGCTAAATTATTGGAAAAACTAGCAGGAGGGATTCAGGATAGAGTTATTGAGGTACCAAAGTAAACTTTCATTGTAATTTGCGGAGACTATGTTTTTTTTGATACGATTATTTAAATAACATATTTTGTGTTGATTTATAAATTTAACGTAGTAGTTAATATTAAATGTTTTTAAAAAGGTGTTTTATATCAAATCCAAAATACTGTAAAAAAATACAAGACCATCAACAAGCCGCACACAAAATGCGTTTTAAGAAAAATGTCATGTAAAAATACTACTAAGTGCATTTATTGAACAGAAAATGCTTAAAAAACAGCAATTAAGAGCCATTTTATCTAAATCTAAAGAAATCAATAATTTAAGAATTAGTGCTAAAATTCAATCAAAATGCCGAAATTTTGCCTATAATTGGTTAATTAACTATATTTCTAATCAGAAATTTGATTAATTATAATAATAGTGATATTTTTGAATGAAAGCTGTAGATTTTTTATATCACTTGACATGATAAATGTCCAATTTAATATTGTCAAGTGATACTCTTTTTAAATTGATAGGGTATGAACAATGAAAATTTAGTGCAACATGAGGAATTATCAGACATTTTATTTCCAGTAGAAATAAAAAATACAGCAGACCATTTCTCAGAGACTGGATTTTCTGATGATCTGAGTAAATGTGTGTACCTGCCAAAGCAAAATAAAATTGTCCAATTTTGTGGGCGCTCTTATCATCTGGTACATAACCGAGCATTGATACTACCAGTTTATGAGAAGATGAAAGCTATTTTTGGAGAGACAGGTTTCAACACGGAGGCTCGATCCTATGATGATAAACGATTTTATGTTAAATTCACCATTGCGGATAGTTTGCATACCGTAATAAGAGGTGATAAAATTTGTCCAGAAGTCATTATTCGCAATAGTTATGACGGAACGGTCAAACAAATGGTAGGCATTGGCTATGTCCGACAGATTTGCGCTAATGGCTTAATGGCATTTACAAGTGATGTTACAGTAAGTACCAAACATTCAAAAAAATATGGAGCGATTCACCTGGAGCCAATTTTTAAGAAATTAGAAAATATGGAGGTTAAGTTGGACGAATTTAAAAGACTTTCAGACCGAATCGTTACACCGGAAGAACTAAAGAAAATTACCGAAGAGATTAGAACTAAATCAGGGATAAAATATCCAAAGAAAATGATAGATTCGGCGGTATTAAATGCCAAGAAAGAGATGTATCAGTTGGGCGCTAAAATGAGTGCCTGGTTACTATATAATGGTTTCAATTATCCACTCAATCATTATGAGACGAAGTTGTTGCCAGAGGAAGTAAGTCGGATAGATAAGCGAGTTTTGGGGGTTATTGAAAAGACGTTAGCCCTGAATTAGCAATTAGTAATTTTTCTGATTAGAAATTTATAAAAATGTTTCTCACTAGAAAATAAGGTTCAACTACATATTTTACGGGATAAGAATATAAAAAAATAAAATTTGAC
>JAFMDF010000480.1 GCA_017857395.1 Bacteroidota bacterium
TACGTAATCAATTATGAAGAATTTGCCAATTGGTATATATCAAAACTTATCAATCAAAGCCAAATAAATTTTCCTAGTGAAAATTTATTTTTATATGCTAAAGAACATCCAAAATTCTTATCAAAAAAAACGCTGCAATGCAAACACTATTGGACAAAGAAAGACTTTGAGATAATGTGGTTTGATAAGATTACAGAAATCAAAAAAGGTAATGAAATATTTCTTTGCCTTGGCTCATTCGAAAATGATTATATAGGAATTACGGTTAACAAAAAAAATGAAATTTGGTTTACTACTTTTATAGACGAAAAATTTTATTTCGGTGGGATAAATATGAATAAAGCAATAGCAAAGCTTCTTTTTAAAAAGTATTACGAATAAAAATAAAGCTAAATTGAAAAGATGAAAAAACAATAAATTGCATTCAATTAAGATGAAAAAAATAAACTACCTATTATTATTGCTAATCCTAAATGCTTGTCAATCAAGCGTAACGGATAAAGAATTGGAGGAGAAATATTTGACAGCATTTGAAACAAGAAATTGGCAGGATGCGATTGAGTATTTAGATAAAAAAATTGAGCAAAATCCAAAAGATGCCTACGCCTATTATGCGCGTGCAGTAGCAAAATCGAATCAAAGTTCAAGGACAGATATTAATCAGCTAATTAACGATTTAGATATATCGCTTGAATTAGATAACAAAAATGAACAAGCCATATTTCTTCGATTTCAAGCAAAATTGTTTGCCTTGAATTTTAAAGAGGCAGCGGAGGATATTAATTTATTAATTGACCGAAAAGGCGAACGCTCCTTTCTTTTGTCTTGGAAAGGAAATTGCGCCTTTGCTGCTAAAGAATTTAAAGAAGCAGAACTAACTTATGAAAAAAGACTAAAGCTTGGAGGGAAATATGAAGATATGAAGAATACTTATTACTATTGGATATTTTCAAAATACTTTGGCGGAAACAAGGAAGGGGCTATATGGGATTGTAGATTTTTAGAAGATCGAGGATTTAAACCCAATAAAGAATTGCTAAAAGCGATACAGGAAGATAAATTGAATTGGAAAGAACTCGCCAATTTTCCAATGCTAGAAATGACTATTGAGCAGCTTGATGAATTATTGAATGAAAAATAATACTAAATTTAAGGCCGTTTAATGGAATTGATTCTAAAATACGATTTGTGCGATAGTTGGCGACATTACTGTGATATGATGTCAACAGCTAAAGATAAAATACTGCAAAAATGGTTGAATTTAGTTGAAGATTTTGCAAGGAGTGTATTTAGAATTAAGGCGTAATCACAATATCAGAAATAGCAAAAAATAGAGGGCAAAATTCAACCTTAAATTACTCCAATTTTATGTTGAAACGATGATGAATTATCCTTTTCCTTTGGATTGTTTTGCAGCCAGAAATAGAATAGAAACATCCTTTCCTATCCTCCCCGCATCTCCGAAAATCAGCGTCAATTAAGCATTACCAATGTGTTGCATGACGCTTATTCGATTATGGTTTCGGACTTATTTACAGTCAAACAACAAACGATTGAATCAGATTTTTACTACTTTTGACCTGCTAAAAAAATATCCTAATTCATTCTTGTCAAAAGTATTATGAGAAAGCTATTATTATTTCCTTTTTTTATTTCCCTGTTGGGTTTTATGGTTTGCTCTGCTCAAAAGCAAGTTATTGATAATCAATTGGTTAATAGCTATGATAACTACCTTGAAAAGAGAACTGCTTTATTAAAGGCAGATAGTTTACGCTATTTTGATGCTGCGGTTAAATTGACCCCAAAAGAACAGCAACTCAATCAAAAACTAGTCGCTTTGCAGCAAGATATGATTGCAGATTATAAAGCCAATCATTTTTTTCCACCTGCCAGAAATTTTTATAATTCTAAAGCGCATATCGAACAAACACCTTTATTCAAGTTATTGAAAAAAATGCCAAAAGGAGGCATTTTGCATTTACATAGTGGCGCAATGGGCAATCCACGATGGGTCGCACAAAAAGCAATTGATACGCGAGAAATGCATGTTTTTTGGGAAGCAACGAACGATAAATATGCAAAAGGTCAATTACAAGCTTATGCAAAAGATAAAGCGCCAAAAGGATTTCGACCTGCTTATGAAATAGCTAAAACTAACCCTAATTTCGCTACTGAATTAGTTGATTTATTAACTTTTGATGAAAGTATTGACCGGGATTCGGTAGATATTTGGCAAGAATTTGAATATGTTTTTCAACGGATTAATGGTTTTCTAACTTATGAAAAAGTAGCGGTAGATTATTTAGTACATGGAGCAGAAATATTAATTGCCGATAATATCCAACACGCAGAATTTAGAACCTTTTTTACGTCTAGGTTTTATGATTTGGAAGGTAATAAAAATACAGAAAAAGAATACTTAGAAATATTAGAAACCGTAGAAAAAAAAGTTCAAACAATTGACCCTGATTTTACCTTTATTCTGATTCAACAAGGCTTACGGTTTTTTGATAAATCCGTCATCGAAAAAGAAGTCTTCGCCGCGCACGACTATCGCACTAAATATCCGAAATGGGTGCGTGGTTTTGATTTGGTTGCAGAAGAAGATAATGGACATCCAACGCTTTTTCATGCCGAACAATTCTTATTATTAGATTCTTTGAAAAAAGCAACAGGTGTAGAATTACCATTGTATTTACATAATGGGGAAAGCAATTGGGCATCTACTGCTAATCTTTACGATGCTATTTTATTAGGCACTAAAAGAATAGGGCACGGCTTTAATTTATTCCGTTTTCCTAACTTGATTGAACTCGTCAAAGAAAAAGATATTTGTGTAGAAATTAGTCCCTTAAGTAATCAGGTATTGGGGTATATTCGAGATTTGCGTATGCATCCTGCGAGTACTTTTTTACGGCGTGGTGTCAATTGTGTAATTAGTTCTGATGACCCTTTGATTTTCGATTACGAAGGTTTGAGTTATGATTTTTGGTCAGTCTTTTTGGCTTGGGAATTAGATTTAGCAAGCTTAAAAAAGTTGACTCGGAATAGTATTGAATATGCTGCTTTGACGGATACAGAAAAGGCAACGGCGATGGCTATTTGGGAAAAGCGGTGGAGTGAATTTATAGAAATAGCACTAACAGAATTGTGATTTAATTAATAATTTACTACCCGTTGGTCTTCATTCATCCGTTGGTTTTTTTTCTACCAACGGATGAATGAAGACCAACGGATTTAGATAGTGTTTATCTTTGCGCACTAAGTCAAAGACTTAAAAACAAAAATTATGAGATACGTTTTTTTACTATTAATCATCACTATTACCGCCTGCCAACCAACCGTTCAAAAAACAATAAAACCCGCCAAAATTCCCATCAAAGTAGTCGTTCTGTCGATGTTTGAAAAAGGGAATGATGAAGGCGATAGACCTGGTGAGTTCCAATACTGGGTAGAAAATTTACCTTTAAAAGATACCCTTTCTTTTGAATATGGCTTTGATAGAAACTTGCGCTATAATAAAGAACTAGGCGTATTAGGTATGGTCGCTGGTATTGGCAATACGCAAGCGGGGATTTCGGTGATGGCATTAGGCGCAGATGACCGTTTTGACTTTACGAATTCCTATTGGCTAGTAGCAGGTATTGCGGGCGTTGATCCAGCGGATGCACCAACAGGTTCGGCAGCATGGGCAAATTTTCTAGTCGATGGCGATTTATCCCACCAAATTGATGCCAGAGAAATTGAAAAGGGTTGGAAAACGGGCTATATTCCCTTACGTCGAACAACCCCTTATGCACAACCAGTTTCCAAAAATAATGAAGGCGTGATTGCTCGTTTAGATTCCAATTTAGTCCAATGGGCATATAACTTAACGAAAGATACGGAGTTACCAGATAACGAAGAGATTAAAGGCATGCGAGCACAATATAAGGGTTATGCAGCTGCTACCATGAAACCTCACGTTTTAATCGGTGACCAATTAGCCGCTGCGACTTATTGGCATGGCGAATTATTAACCGAATGGGCAAACGACTGGGTGGATTATTGGTCAGAAGGACAAGGCAATTTTGTTACTTCGGCTATGGAAGAAATGGGCGTTTATCACGCTTTAGACCGACTACATAAAGCTAAAAAAGTGGATAAAAATCGTTTATTGGTTTTACGAACTGCTTCCAATTTTACGATGCAATATCCAGGGATTACTGCTTATCAAAGTTTGTCAGGAGAGAAGTTGACGGGGAAAGGATATTCAGCTTATATTCCTTCTTTGGAGGCGGCTTATATGGTGGGGAGTCCTGTGGTGAAGGAGTTGTGTGAGAATTGGGGGAAGTATGAAAAAGTGATGCCTCAATAATTAATATTTTGGAGGACTGGTAATTTAGTCTTTACTGCGAAAATCATAAATCTGAAATCTTACATCATAAATCATAAATCCGTCACGTTTTAACTAGATAGATTTATGATTTAAGATGTATGAATTATGATTTAAGATTTATTGCCTCCAATTCTGAATAGTCTAGCCTGAATGTTTTCTTCATTAAAAAACGCTACCTTACACCATGCTAAAAAACAAATTCCAAGCCCTCCTCAACGCAGAACAATACCACGGTTGGGGCAAAACAAGAAGATATTTTGAAGGATGGTATTATAAGGTGCTAAATGCCAAAGAAGATAAAGCGTTTGCTTTTATCCCAGGTATTGCGATGGACGAAAATGGCGAACAACAAGCGTTTATTCAAGTATTAGATGGTAAAAAACTAACGGCTGCTTATCATAAATATGACGCGGCTCAATTTACCCCAACCGCTGGAAAATTTGATGTCCGCATTGAGAATAATCGTTTCCGAAAAGAGGTCATTCAATTAGATATTCCAAATATCAAAGGAGAACTCCATTTTAAAAATCAGATTCCTTGGTCAAGCAGCTGGTATTCGCCGAATATAATGGGGCCTTTTTCTTTTGTGCCTTTTATGCAATGCTATCACGGTATTTTAAGCATGAACCATACGATTGAAGGGCAATTGGAAATTAGTGGAGAAACGGTCGATTTTACAGGCGGTCGAGGCTATATGGAAAAAGATTGGGGGCGTTCTTTTCCAAGTGGGTATATTTGGATGCAAACCAATCATTTTTCAGAAGCAGGTATTTCTTTAAAATCTTCGGTGGCAAAAATCCCTTGGATGGGCACTTCTTTTGTCGGGTTTATTGCGGGTATTTGGCTACATGACCGATTGATAGAATTTACCACTTATAATTTTACTCGCTTGCGCAAATCTTATGCGGATAAAGATAAGGTAGAATTAGTGATGGAAAATAACCGACACCGACTAGAAATATTTGCCAAACGAGAAGCGGCTACTGCTTTAGCCTCCCCGATTTCTGGTTTTATGGACGGGCGGATTGAAGAAAGTATGACGGCGCAAATTTCTGTTAAATTAGTGGATAAAAAAGATAAGAAGGTGTTATTAGAAGATACGGGTCGAAATGCAGGATTGGAAGTCGCTGGGAGAATTGAAGATGTTTTAGTAGGAAATTAAATCAACCAATAATCATCCAACTAAAAAATA
>JAFMDF010000481.1 GCA_017857395.1 Bacteroidota bacterium
ATATTATTTCGTGTAATTTATGTATTAATCAAAAATTTGAGCGAACCTAGCGAAACAAGCAAAGGAAAGTAAAAATATGAAGGGGATAAAGTCGGGCAAATCAGGCACGCATGTACTTGAAAAATTGCCCTCCACTTATATTTTTTGAGAACCAACTGCCATAGACATGAAGTAGGATAAAGCCACTTAAGACAAAAAACAAATCTACCATTAGGTACAATTTGTCCATCAGAAAATTATCATCGGGTGCTAAAGGACTGATAAACATATCAAAATGATAAAATAAAACTAAAACTGCAGCAATTCCTCGTAAAGGAGTCAAAGAAGGTATAAAAGGAATAACCGATTTAATTATTGGTTTTGGCGATGAAATCGTTTCATCCGTATTACCGTACAGGGCGTTAACCGTTCTATTAAAAGAAACATTCATAATAAATTATTTTTGGGGTTAAATGATAGTTTATTGGTTTTGGATTTCACTTATCTTACTCCTCCTCTTCTGCTATAGCCCGAACAACTAAGCCCATATCGTTTTCATGGGGTGGTAAAGATTGTAAATAGCGATAAACGGCTTTTAAATCATCGTCTTTCATCAAACCAAAATTTTCCCAAGGCATGGGGGAATCTTTAAACACCTTGCCTGCTCTAAACCGACTAACAAATTGGGCTTCTGTCCAATTGGTAATATGTCCCGTTTTAGGGTCAGGCGTTAAGTTAGGCGGTCTGAAAATATGTTCTTTTCCAACAAAGTCGCCTCCTCCTGCTAGCGGCACACCATCATACTCCATTTTATCCATATTAAAAGTAGTATGACAACTTCCACAACCCGTTACTTCATGCGTCAAATAGGCGCCATAGTCTAAGTCGAGCGACGGTTTAATGTCTTTAATAATAGGTTTGGTTTTTTTGTGCGGTTTTAAGAAAAATTTTAAAGCCATATTCCCCATCAAATTATAGTCACTTTTGGGAACTGGATTAGATACGGGGGCTTGTGCTTTTAGGAAAGAGATAATTGCGACCATGTCTGCTTCGCTGAGGTGGGTATATTTCATAAAAGGTACCATGACATGCCCTTGACTATTTACCGCATGTCGAAGCGTTCTGGCAATTGCACCAGGAGATAATTTACCAATACCTGTTTCGTTATCAGACGTTATATTTTTGGCATAAATTTCCCCAATTGGGGTATGGAATACATGGCCACCAGCAAGTGGGCTTAAACCTTCTTTTTTTACGAATGCTACAGCACCTTCTGTCTCCTGTGTATGACATTCTGAACATCTTGCAGGGCCGTATACTAAATATTTACCTCGTTCTAAAACCGTCGAATCTGTGGATAATTCAAATTCTGAATAAGGCAGGTCGAAGGATTTAGAAGGGGCAAATTGAATATAAGCGTATCCCAATAAGAGGAGACCAATTAGTAGTCCGCCGATTTTTAAGAATAATTTCATTTTATGGGGTTTTAAAAATTGATATTGAAAAGGAATCGTTTTTAAAGCATCGAACACCGATATTTTAAGTCTCCAGACTTGAAATCGGTATCCCTGTCGTCTTCTGACGACCATGTATTGAGAACTTACTTTATCGTCTGTAAACCACTATGAGCAATTAGAGCTTCTCCACAATCTAGTTTTCCTTCTCTCTTGGCATCTGCATATAGCCCATATTTATATAATACACAGGCTCTTCTACTGGTGACCAATTCAAAACTCCGAACATAGCCTGGTGGACAAGACCAGCATTCTTTTTTATTAAAATCCCAGACCGCATTTTGTCCGTATTTAGTGGGGCATCCCGCTTCACAGGGTAAAGGACTTGTTAAGGTGGGAGGTGTTTCTTTAGTGGAGGGAAGCCTAGTAATTAATAAGCCGAATAGACTAATTATACCAATGGCTATTAATGATTTTTTCATAGTATTGGGGTTTGGACAAGGCGACTATTCTAAACAGCCGCCTTGTATTTTGAGGTTATGCAGGGTATTGTTTTATTGGCTTACGACTCAGAAGCGTCGTGTTACGGTGTACGACTCAGGAGAGTTGTGCTACCGTTTACGACTCTGGAGGATCGTGTTACTTGGCTCTGGTCATGGTACCTGGTTTACCATCTCCTTTTCTGACGGCACAGGCATCTTCTACTACTTTAGCGGTACATTTATTTCCTTCAATTTTTATTTCGTAAATGCCTACTGTACCATAGCAGGGGCTTTCTTTTGAGGTATCTTTCATGGAAATTTTATTTCCATCTACGGTGTAAGTAGCATTGACATCAATACTGCCATCATTGCCAAAATCGACGGCTAGCGTGCCGTCTGCGTTGAAAGATACTTTATTAACCACGGTTTGACCGTCAGGTGTTTTTCCATCCATAAGCCAGTCTCCAACGATGGATTGAGCGGTCATTAAAAATGGAGTGAACAAAAATAGGGCGATGAATAATGGGGTTTGCTTTTTCATTGTTATAGAATTTTTGTTAAAAAATAATTAAGCTATTATTTTGTTCCAATGGTTGATTCCAGAAATTGAGGCCAACTTGGCGCACCCAATAAAATAACGGTGAGGGTAATGCCCAGAAGGATTAAAATCAATCCCATCCAAGTTGATGGATGAATTTTCTTGATTCATCGTAAATCATACACTATTGGGGGCAGCAGTAGCAAAAGCCACATGGGTATTGAGAAAAATCCATCTATCTCCGCAAGCTGGATGATTCTACCAAAAGCGGGTACGATAATCGCAATACTTGAAAATAAGATGAATCGTTTGTGCTGGTCAGCATACTTTCGTCTATAAATTGCCAGAAAGTAGAGTATCATAAAATTGATGGTGATAGGCAGATTTACCGTAAATACTGTAGGTGCTCCAGAGCGGTGGTAGTTGTCCACACTCATCATTACACCCGTTATGATGATTCCTGCGGCTAATGGGATACTTGCTCTTCCTAACGTAAAATGAATTTTATGATTTCCCTGCCTAATTAAAATTCCTTGCAAAACGACTAATCCATACCATAGCAACATTATGATTCCATGAGTAATGACTAGGGCAGAAAAGGCAGGCAATTTCTCGAAATTAACCATTCCATTGATGCCAAATGAACCAACAACAAGGATTAGTATGGCTACATTATAATAGAGGAAAAACGGCTCTCCTTTGTTTTTTTGTGCTGACATAATTTTGATTTCGTTATACACAATATTGTGCATTATACTGAAATTTTTAAAAATTAAGTAGTTGACACAAAGATGCCCACTAGTAAGAGAAAACCTCTGGACTAATTGTTCAAAAAACTGGATTTTTTGGTCAACTAAGGAAAAATAATAGGATTTATCGTGCAAATTAATGCATAATAAATGCTAATTGGCTGTAAGTAAGTTGTTTGTGAAAGTATGTTGGGATGTGGCCTTACTACTGGACATTCACTTAGTAACTTACAAAATCTTTTCGACTTGGGAAGTTTATTTTGGCTCAAAGTGATTTATTTCTTAGGCATTCCAAACATATACATTCATTTCCCTTTTCCCCTTAATCTCCACATTCGATATTTTTTCAAACATTAAATCATCTTTTAACAGCTCATAACTCGGCGGGGCTAATTGTATACAACTCGCTTGTCCATAAGCCTCCATCCGAGCAGCCGTATTCACCGTATCGCCCCAAAGGTCATAAGCAAATTTCTTTTTGCCAATGACGCCTGCAACGACTGGGCCTGAACTAATGCCAATTCTGATTTCTAATTCCAGATTATGAACTTGGTTAAACCTTTGAATGCTGGTTAACATTTCTTGGGCAAACTGAAAAAGTACCAAGGCATGTTTTTCCTTTTCTTCAGGTACACCCGATGCTACCATATAAGCATCTCGAATTGTTTTGAGTCACCTCTATCCACTTTCGGTAGGTTGTTTCTAGTAGTTTTCTCTTTTTAGCATTCATAAAAAGAGTATTTGGGGTTTGGTTTATTATTTTGAAGGCTTCTATTTTGGGGTCGCTCGAAGCGACCCCGAAATTTAAAAACTTTCTGTACCTCCATAGTTCCCTAATTTAGACTGACTGATCTAAACATTTGATAATCAAAAAAATACAGTCAGCCCAATAAATTGGACGACTACTTTTAGTTAAATTATTCCATAACGCCCGTCGCCAACCACTTTGCACAAGCAGGCCCTAATTTATCCAAAGCCATTTGCTCATACTTTTGAGACTCTTCTGCGGATAAAACATCTCGCCATCGACCATTTTTGCCTTTATGCAAAAAAGAATCCGCACCATTTTTCCAAAGTGCACCTCCTAAAGGCACCGTTTTATCCCCATTGGCTTTCATATAATCGAAGGAACAATGGTGTAAAATATCGGCCCATTTGGATTCATCAATTGGAATGTCTAAGAAGGCCGCAATTCTTCTAATTTCGCTCGGCATGTCCTTCTTTAGATTGCCAAAATGCACCATTAAAATATTGGGCAAATCTTTAATCGCCCACCAAGAACTGACATTATCCCACATTGACCAAAATGGAAAACCATCCTTGTTTAGCCATTCGTGATAATACTCCGTAATCGTCCCTTTTGGTGATTCAATAGGCGGCCCAACTAAACCGGGTGTATTATTCATGGCATCATAGAATAATTCATTGGCAGTCGCATGGTGATTATGCACACTCCATAACACATCTCGACCATCTCTGCCGATATAAATGTATTTTGCTTTGGGGGAATAAACCAAAGCATCGACGGGTAAATGGGTCTTTAGAAATCGACGATGGGTTTGTGCTTCGACGGCCTCCAATTTGACGGGCGGCGGCGGCACTCGTAAATCCATCCAAGGTGACATATCCGCTACGGGTAAGTCTTCTTGTCCATTAAAAATTAACTGCGCAATGATTTGTTGCATCCAAGTCGTTCCAGATTTGGCGTAAGTAGAAACAATGATGTCATCGTCTCGAAAAGGAAAATCATTCCAGATAGTAGAATTGAAGTGATGACTGTGCATCTCCCTCGTTTTTTGAGGGTAGCTTGGTGTACTTGACATTTTTGTACTTTTTATGAGGTTTTTATAATAGTGCTTTTGTATTTCGGGGCGCTTTTTTCACCCATCTCCGTAGTTATTAATGATTTGCCCATTATACTGTTTTACTTTTTCTTGGAGCGTATTGTGAAATTTTTCTAAATTTTGATTAGCGGTGATTTCATGCTTTTGCATAAGGGCGGTATAGCCGACAATGTCAGCAAAGAGGATGGCAGTAAGCCTTCTGTTTTTTGAGGTGGACATATAGTAATCTGTATGTTATATTAGCTGTAGTTTCTATATAATCAACAAGATACAAAAACTAGTAAAATTTTGGGGTAGATTTTTTAGGTAAAAAAAAGGTAGGGTTATTTAGAGGGAAAGACTAGCATTATTTTATCAAATTTCTGGACTTTTTTGACAATTTTCCAGTTTTCTAAGAGGGTAATTCTCTACTTAAAAAAATCTCCAGTAGTTGCCTGCTTAAATTCATTTAGACTTTGGACAATAAAACTTTAGGTAACCAAAGGTTACAAAGCAAAACAT
>JAFMDF010000482.1 GCA_017857395.1 Bacteroidota bacterium
AAGGTAGGTCGGTTGGGGAGAATAATAAAAGTTACCTTTTGCGTAGGGGGAGTACACACTCTCACCTGTGGAGTCTTCTAAATAATTCTCTCAATATTACTATTGCTAGTATTGCAAAATTATAACAAGATTAGCTATTTATTTTTACTTTTTTTTATACTTTGTGGGCAAAAAAAATGGCAATTATAATTTTTTTAAAATTACAAATTATTGATTAATAAATAATTACAGTATTTTATGACTATTTATTTGTGGGCTAAAAATTAACAAAAAATATAAAAAATAATTTGATAGGGAGAAAACTAATAAAATTACTAAAGGCATTAAATCCAGAAGAATTTCGTAAAATGCGAAAAATCTTCCAATCGCCTATATATACCAATAATCCGGACCATCTAAAATGTTATGATGCGCTCCGAAGATATTATCCAAAATTTAAGCCATTGCTCTTAAAAAAAGAAGTTTTTTTTGATAAAATGTGGAAAGGGCAATCTTTTGATAATTGGAAATTGCGTAATCTTTTTAGAGAATTTACTCGATTGACGGAAGATTATTTACTACTGATAGAACAGCGAGAGAAGGTAGAAAGAAAACGGCAATTAACCCGGATTTATGGTAAGCGTAATCTATATGATTTTTTTGAAAGAGAGACAAAAAGTTTACTCTCAGATTTGGAAGCATTGCCATATAGAGATAAGGCTTATTATTTGCAAAAAGCAGTACTGAATGAAGCTTGGTATTTTCATCCCTTAAAAGATAAATATAATACGGAAGATACTTCTTTTGAAAATGGGATGGATAACATTGACCAATACTTTGTGTATGCTAAACTAAAGTATGGAATTGCTTTAGCATCCGCAAAAAAGATATTAAATATCTCCTATCAACTTCGATTTTTAGAAGTAATTGAAAGAGAAAATAAGAAAGGATTTATTGAAAATAACCCATTGCTAAAACTATTTTGGTGGTCCTTAAAATTAGAGGAAACGCTTGAAACCATTGAATTTGCAACATATGAGCAATTATTGTTTAGTTCCTTGCCTCAATTAAGAAAAGAAGATCAGAAATTACTGTTTTTTCATGGCCTAAATTATGTGATAAGGCAAGCGAATAAAGGAACTACCTCCTTTTATTTAGTTATTTTCGAGTGGCATAAAAAAGGAATAAGGTATGAATTATTATTAGAGCAAGGAAGAATGGACACCATCCATTTTAGTAATAGCATAACCTATGCTTGTAAGGTAAAAGCCTATCAATGGGCATTTGACTTCATGCAAAATCATCAACAATATTTAGCAACGGAGAACCGAGTATTTATCTTAAATTATAACTTGGCAAAGTGGCATTATTATCAAAAAGAATTTGAACAAGTGATTCCTTTATTATTGGAAAATAAAGTGCCTTTAGCTTATGAATTTACGGTGAGAAATCTAATGATTCGAGTCCTCTTTGAATTATTTTTAAAAGATGTATCCTATCTTGAATTATTGCATAATAAAATCCTGAATTTTGATAAATACTTACGGAGTACGCAAAAAATTCCACAAGACAGAATAGCACCACATCAACATCATTTAAGAATAGTGTATAAGTTATCTAAGCTATTAATGGAAAATCAAGAGAAAAATTTGATTAGAGATTGGTTATTAAAAGAATTGAATGAATCTATTCCGATTAGTGGGAAAGATTGGCTAAAAGAGAAAGCAGGGGAGTTGATTATAAGGACTTCTTTTAAGAAATAAGAAGCCCTTATAATTATTGTTTAATTAGATGTCTCCTACTTCATGAATGATAATGTATGAAACAGAACAAAAGGTAGTGTTGTTGTGGGAATACTTTTCCATAAAAAGTTGTTTTGGGGCATGACTCGTCCAGGTCACTAGCGCTGTCAGGAACAGGTAATAAATGCACGAATTGGCCTTTGTTGATGAAAAAAATGTTATTTATTTGCTAGTTTTCATCTTGGGCATGGGTTTGGCTGTTCTACATTGGTGTAGCATTTGATTAATGAGATTGACTAGATATTGTTATTTTTAATAGGTGTGTCTAGAAATTAGGCGGATTGCAAAATTGACTGATTAAATGAAAAGGAAGCAGTCAGTTTTTACAATAATAGCATACAACAAAGTTATAGCATCATTGAAAAAAAACAGGAATTAAGGGACGAGTCAAGAAAAAGGTGGGACGAATGAGATCATTCAATAGAAAAATTTCCATTGCTCCATAACACTCTTTTTAAAGGTAGTGCTGATGGGAATACTATGAGGAAGAATGCGGATGGTATTATGTTCAATTTGTTCGATTTTATCAATGTTTACAACATAAGATCGATGGGTTTGCATAAAATATTTGGAGGGGAGCATGGCAATGAAATTTTGTAAAGTATATCTAATAATAGCGGTCTTATTATTAGGGAATTGTAGTTCTAAATAATTTTTAAAGGCCTTAATAAAAAGAATATCCTTAATTTGTATTTTTTTAAAGGTAGTTCCTTCTTTCACAAATATGGTTTCATTAATCACTAGTTCATTGACTGGCGTTTCGTCATTTGGATAGGGTATTATGGCAGGTGCATTTTTTGAAAAATTAGTTAAAGCCATTTCAATGGCGGCATAAATATCAGCAGTCGCAAAAGGTTTAACCAGATAGGTAGAAGGATTGGTTAAAGAGGCGGCTTTGATGGTTGCTTTATCGCTGAAGGCAGATAGATAGATAAAAGGAATTTTGTATTTTTTGTTGATTTGTTCACCTAGCCAAATTCCAGACTTTTCTCCTTTTAAATGGATGTCTAGAATAGCCATATCTGTTGCTCCTTTATCCAATATCTTTAAGGCTCTTTCTGTGGTCATAGCGTAACCAGATGTTTCATATCCCACCTCTTCGAGCGAATCTATCAAATTGTCAATGGTGGTGAATTCATCTTCTACAATCAATATTTTTAGCGGCTTTTTCATGGATGTGAGGTATAAGGTGATGAGGTTATAAGGTAATAAGGTTGCAAGGTAATAAGATGCATGCCTTTTGGCCTTGTTACCTTGTTGCCTCAAAATATTAATTCAAATTGAGTTCCACGATTGGACCCCACGAGTTTCATAGTGCCATCTAATTGTTCGGCCAAACCTCGAACTAGATTTAAGCCAAGTGACTTGGCTTTGTCAATGTTAAAATCGTTGGATATGCCAATACCATTATCTTTTACGTGCAATTGAAAACCTTTCTCCGTTGTTTTTTGAAAAGAAATGGCAATCTCCCCAGTATCTCTTTCTGGAAAAGCATATTTATAGGCATTCGTAATCAATTCATTTAAAATTAAGCCAATAGGAATAGCCGTATCTATATCTAGTTTAGAATCGTCTGTATTGAGTACTATTGTTACCTCTTTTCCTGCAATCTTTTGAGTTTTGGCTATATTTTGGGTTAATTCTTCTAAATATGCTTTGATGTCGATACTTGATAGATGTTCAGATTGATAAAGATTTTGATGAATTAAAGCCATGGATTGCACCCTATCTTGTCCCTCTTTCATCATTTTTTTGACCGTACTATCCGTTGTTTTTCGGGCTTGTTTAGCCATTAGATTCGAAATGATTTGCAGATTATTTTTTACCCTATGGTGGATTTCTTTGAGTAGGGATTCCTTTTCTTGGAGGGATTGATTTAAGGTGTTTTTCTGTTGGTCAATCAACGTGTTTTGTCTACGTATTTTATAAAAGAAAAAAGCTATGATACTCAAACCAAGAAAAGAAAGTATGGCAGTTAAAGAAATCCATTTATTCCTTGTTTCCAAAGCTTTCTTTTCATTCGATAAGACTAAATTTTCTTTTTCTTTCTTTGCTGTTTCATAGGTTACATTAAGTTCATCAAAAGCTAATTTTTTTTCTGTAGTCCAGAGACTATCTTTTATTTCTTTATGTTTTACGTAATAATCCAAAGCTGTTTTATAGTCTCCATCGTATAAAGCCAATTCATGTTTTACACGATAAGCATTAATTAATTCATTAAGAAAACCTAATTCTTTGATGATTTGAATGGCAGTATTTATGTGTTCATAAGCTATTACGTTATTATTCGAATGAAACTCCGCTTTTGCTAGCGGAATGCGCATTTGATAAATACCAAACTTATCTTCTTCAAGCTGCGCTTGCTTTAATAAGGTACTAGCAAGCTTAATTGTTGCTCGATAATCTTTTAGGTTAAGTAGTAAATTTACTTTCAACTTAAGTATTTCATCAACTAATCCTTGATTCTTATTGGTTTTCGCAATTTTTAAGGCTTTATCAAAAGATTCCGTTGCTTTTAGGAGATAATTTTGAGATTTAGCGTTTTTTTGTAGTTCAGGATTTGGAGATTTTTCTTCATATAGCGCGGTATAGAAATATCCCATATAGTAGTAATTAAAACTCAGCTGTTCGTCTAAATTATGCTTTCTGCAAATAACATTCGATTCTTCAATAAAGGGAATTCCTTTATCATATTCTTTGGTTGCCTCTGCATAAACAACCCCCATATAACCTAAAATTTCTGCACTAGACGCATGGTCTTTGATAGATTTGCTGATAGCTATTGCAGCTTGTAGTAGTTGAAGGGAGACATCATACTTTTTGTCGTTTTCCAACATCTGAGCTTTTATATACAGTCCTATAGCCTCATATTTTGGACGGTTAAATTGTTTGGCTATTTTTATTAATTCGGTAGCTAAAGAATCTACATTTAGTTTGTTTGTATACTTACTTGTATTTAACCAATCCTCATACGCTCTAAAATAAGTGTCTGTTCCTATGGTTAGGGTGTCGAGACGAGCCTGATAATTTTTTTGTGCCTTAGCTTTTGGAAAAAAAGAAAGCGTAGCACAAAATAAAAAGAGTAGCCACCTTATTCTTCGAGTTTGTTTTGCCATTGGACTAGAAATGATTTGCCAACTATTTTTGATAGTTACTGCTGCAAGAGAAGGAGACAACGCTAATAAAAAACGAACAAAGAAAAGGTTGGATAAGTGAAATTTCAAAACTACTAAATTGTTATTGGTGAAACTAATAATGATGCTACTGCTAGACAAAGCAGAATAATTGATAGAGAGAGAAAAGAGGAACAAACCTATTCTAATAGACCATTTAGGAGCTTTAATCTATTTGTTGTTTAAATTATTGATTATTAATCCTGTCAGATATTAATCAATGATAGGAAATAATTAGTGAGAGATTTCAATAATTTATGATTTGAACCACTAGATAGATAAAAGCCAATGTACTAATGTAAATTTAAAAAAAAAATCGGTAATCGGAAATTCATTAATAGATAAAAGGATTGAAAAAAATAAAAAAAGTTGGTTTAAGCGACAGAAGACGGCTATTATTAAGCTTTAATTTAAAATCAAGTTAAAGAAACTAAACTTTAAATCCACCACTTTTGTGAAACGTCTCCCCTTTTTGGGTTATTTCATAATCCATAGCCGTAGTTTTGACGATCAATTGATTAGCAATTAGAAAGACTAGTGGTTTGCGCAAGAAGTTAGCGGCAGTTAATATTCTTCAATTTCTT